>DBCJ01000085.1:20332-22340 GCA_002293005.1 Ignavibacteria bacterium UBA961
GGGAATTGGCAATCATATTCAATTGGTGTGAGATCAATCTCAGGTTCCCACATTTCTGCGCCCTTGAATCTTTTAGACACATAGACATGACCTTGCAAACCAAAATCTGCATTGCCATCAGCAAGAATTGTCTCGAATACATCGCCATTCTTGATACCGGTATACACCATGTACAATGAATTGTCTGCATCATCAACACCTAATTTGAAATGACGGCATAATCCTGAACCAAATGGACGAGTAACTACAGTTCCTTGACCATCCCAATCTTCTGCCATTGTTGTCAAACCATATGTATTTGCTTCTTCGCTGAAATACACACCTTGTGCACGAGTATAAATACTTGCATAGGTCGTATCATCAATAAATTCAATTTCACCATTGTCATTCATGCGGGCTGTTCCAATATTCCAGCTAGGAGTAGTTGAAGCCATTCCGTGGAGAAAACCATCGGCATCGATGACGATGTCGAAAGAAGGACCACAAATTGGAATTGTATCGGTTGTTGCACGGAATGTGCCATCACCATAATCTTCAACCATATATGCAGTTTGATGGCGTGAACCACCAAACACATTGATTGGCTGACCCCATGTTTCACCATTGTCTTCTGATTTGATAATGCGAAGATTGAAGGTTGAGTCTTGATATGCCAGAGCAACTGTACTGCCTCTTGTTGCAAACTGATATGAATTAGCTCCACGGCCTGTTGGCAATTGTGGATTAGACAGTGGTCCTGTCATGATTGTAGGATCACTCCAAGTATTTCCTTTGTCTGTCGAACGCATATACACAACTTGCTCACCAAAGTTCTTGCTTGATGTGTCTGATGTGAATGCAAGATGTGTGATATCATCGCCATCAACTGTTGCATGTCCCCACAAAGAGGAATCTGCACCGGGGATCTGCTTTGATGTAAAAGCAATGTCTCCAAATCCTGTATTCTTTGTGATGCGCATTGCTGATGCAGATGATTCAGAGCTGATCACATGAGCGATGGATCCAACAGTACCATCTTTGTATTGCACGATTGAAGGGAAACCCGAACGAATGGTACCTTCAATTCTATTCCACTCAATGTCTGTATACTTCTCAGGATTCAATGGATCAGCCATGTCGACGAGAGCATAATAGCTACCACGAGTTGGATGCGGAGGATTGAAACGCTCCATGTCCGAAGCACCCATCCAAATCACCTGTGCTGATTTGTCATTCCCTTCTTCGAAATAGGAAATGCGATGTGGCATAGAACCATTTGACTGAAGATCATAATATGTCACACCGAGTAAAATACCGGGAAGTGCATTTGTTGTCTTCATGAATGGTGTTGTGGAAGTTTGTGACTTGCGCACTTTCTTGCCAATATCAACAAAATTATTGCTCTTTTGAGCCATTACCGGCTTGCCTGCAATGCCCGTTGAAATAAGCGCATTATTCATGGCCGGTTGAGCAAAACGAATGCCTTCTGTTTTTAATTCTGCATTCTTGAGAGGAAATGGTTTCCCCTTTTCGATTGTCTCGGACATCATGGTGCCTGTCATTGCGCACATCAGTCCAAAAGACGATAATAGAGTACGGAAAAGCATGGTGAAAATCCTCATACTATATTGAGTAAAATTTGATTGTCTTGAATTCTTGGCATTTCTCTGCAAGAAGAAAATATGCGTCATACAAATTACGCAGAAAAACCGCATGTAACCAAACTATAATAGAGGGAAATCATAGAATGTGGAAAAGGTAAATTCCTGAGGGTGACAAGTCTACAAAATGATGGATTTAACAGAAAAGATATTCTATCGAAGAATCTCAATGAGACATAAGGGCTTGCACGGATTGCTGTGCTTCCAATAAGGCTTGTTTGGGACTTAAATGGCCATAAATTGCTTGAGAAACAGCCAATTCATAGGCAGCTTCTATGTCCAACCATTTGGGATGAACTGCTGAAAGTCTGGACCTTTTCAATTGCTCTATGAAGATTGGAAAGCCCTGAATTTGCGCAAAAAATGGG
>DBCJ01000044.1:0-15259 GCA_002293005.1 Ignavibacteria bacterium UBA961
GTGGTTATGAAAATCGTGGCGGGGGCGGTGGTTATGAAAACCGTGGCAGTGGCGGTGGTGGTTTCGATAATCGTCGTTCATATGAACAACGTTCAGACTATAGACCTCGCCGTGATTTTGGAGATCGTCCGCAATATGGTCGTCCTGCAGGTGGTGGCTTTGATAATTATGAGAGAAGACCCAGACAATTTGATGATCGCGGTGGATATGGTGAACAAAGAGTGATGCGTTCTCGGAATTATGGAGACAATCGCTATCAGCAAGACTATCGTGGTGGTGGAGGTGGTGGTGGAGATTATTATCGTAATCCGATGAATCGCCCCATCACATTGGTGAAAGCAATTTCCAAATGTGATTATGGTTCACCTAGAATTTGTTTGAGAGCAATTCGTGAAGGCTTGGTTTCCGTCAATGGTGAAATCGTTTCTAATCCGAATGCACGCGTTCGCATCAATCGCGACATGTTTGAAATCAATGGAATACCGGTCAATCAAAATCTTGAGAGAATGTATATCGCTGTTCACAAAGGCAGACATTTCTCTGGCTCGAATGAGGTGTCCGTCCCAACAGTATATCGATTGATGAAGAATAAATTTGGTTGGTTTGCACCACTTGGTTGCATGGAAATTGCATCTAGCGGAATGATCATTTACACAAATGACATTGCTTGTAAACGTTCTTATGGATCTGAATTACAAAACATTTCAAAAACCTATCGCATCAAGGTGCACAGACCATTGCAATCATTGGACGAAGTGATACGCATCACGGATTTTGTGAGAACTCAAACGGAAGAACTCGTGCAAGTCGAGCTTGAGAAAGTCAATACAAGAAATTGCTGGCTTCGTTTTGAAGTAAGAACTTCCACTCCTACCGATATTCGTACAGCTCTTAAAGAATATGGTCTCGAAACTTTGGCTTTTGAAAGATCAGCGATTGGTCATCTCACGGTGAAGAATTTCCATCCCGGTTCATGGCGTAGATTGGATGATCGTGAAATTGGCAAATTGCTCAAATCAGCAGAAGAGCCAATCGAACCGTATATCGTTCCTGATGATTATAAAGTTGTGCCTCCCGGAAGTCCCATCAATAAAGATGATCAACCGGATAAAAAGGCATGGCGCGCCAAGTACAAACAATGGCATCAAGAATTGAAAGAAGAAATGGAATAATGCAGTTTCATTGAAATGAAGGGCGTTCTCATTTGAGAGCGTCCTTTTTTTTGACCAATCAGTAGAGAATAATACATGAATACACCATTCATCATAGAGCAATCAGACATAGAACTGTTGAATACCACAGCAAACATCATCTATGACTTGTCATTTGAACATGCAAGCAGACATTGCATTTCAATCAAAATGAAAATACTACGGAATCAAACCGATATCGTCATCGTAAAAAGTCCTGTTTGGATTCCCGGAAGTTATAAAGTGCGTGACATGAATTCACATCAATATGATGTACAGATTCATGATATACATGGCAATCTTCTTTCATGGAAATGGCTTTCGAAAAGTGCGATTGAAATACTCAATCCCGAGAAATCAGACATCGTGATTTCTTATGAATACTTTGCAAATGACAGAGGTGTTCGCACTTCTCATGTAAATCGCAATCATGCATTCATCATGCCCGTGGCCTGCTTGATGTATGTGGAAGATAGAATGGAAGAGATTCATCATGTTGCCATTCATGATAATGTTTCCTGGAAAACAATAACAACTGCTCTCTCCCCGATTCATGAACATGCCACCGCGGACATCACACTCTATGGCGCTCTGAATTATCATATTCTCATTGATTCACCAATTGAAATTGGCAATCATGAGTCCATATCATTTGATGTTGCCGGTGCTCTGCATGAAATTGCCGTGATCACGCAAGAGAGCATAGACATGGAATGGCTGAAAGGCGAGATCAAAAGAGCTGTTGAAATTGAATATGCATTTTGGGGTGATTTGCCCTATGATCGTTATGTGTTTTTCCTCCTTGTCAGTGAAGGACTTCGCGGAGGACTCGAACATTTGCGTTGCAATGTAAGCGCTGTTGAGCCATCTGCATTTCAAGACAAAACGACTGCCCAAGGAATGATGGCATTGCTTGTACATGAATTCTTCCACACATGGAATGTCAAACGCATCAGGCCAATTGAACTCGGACCATTCAATTATGAGCAAGAGAATTACACCCATATGCTTTGGCTTGCAGAAGGATTTACTTCCTATTATGATGATTTACTTTCTTTCAGATGTGGTTTTTACTCCACGGAAGAATACCTATCCGTTTTGGCCCAATCACATTTGGGAAAACTAGCGAGAGTACCCGGTAGATTTTCCATGTCTGTTAAAGACAGTTCATTTCTTGCTTGGACAAAACTCTATGCAATGAGTCCTGATCAACAAAATCAATTCCCATCTTACTATACAAAAGGTGGAATAGTTGCTCTACTTCTTGATCTACTCATCATTTCAAAATCCAGTGGCAAATCCAAACTTGATCACGCATTAAAGATAATGTGGGAATTATATAAACAAGATGGATCAAAAGGGTTTACCGAAGATCAAATCATCAATCTCATTGAGGAAGTATGCGGAGTTGCCATTCGCACTGAATTCACGGATTGGCTGAATGGAACCGAAGAGTTACCCTATCAGAAACTATTCTCAGAAATCGGTTTAGAATGGAAAGAGGAAATTACAGTTATCAAGCAGGATTGGTATGGAGATTTCAGACCATTTCATCCCAAAAAACAATCCATTTTCTTTGGATGCTCTCTTGCTGAAGATCATGGTAGAATTTTTGTGAAAGAAGTCGAAAAAGATTCACCCGCAGATAAAGCAGGAATTGCCATAGATGATGAGATCATTTCCGTGAATGGGAAACGCATGATAAATAGATCCATGCTATTACAGGCCTTGCAAGCAAATGGTTTGGAACAAGAAGCAGAGATCATTGCCAATTGCGATGGAAAGATCTATGAAACGAGAGTACAACTCCAATCGGCAATCTCCTATTCATTGAAAGTAAGTGAATCTATTACCCATGAACAAGAACGCTTGCTCGAATTTTGGCTACATGGATAATGTCAATGTTTCTTTTTCTTCACTTTCATCCACCAATAACCTGCAATACCCAAAACAACGATTAATAGAATTGGCGTGATGGCTCTGCCATATGCTTCAAGATATGCCGCAATATCACGCCAATGTTCTCCCAAGAGATTTCCCGCATAGAGCAATATTGCATTCCAAACCAATGCACTGATACCAGAGAGAATCACGGCAGAAGTAACTCTCACATCAGATGCCCCGGCAACAAATGAGATTACGGCACGAGTCCCTGAGAGGAATCTATTGGCAATGATGAGCGCCGTGCCATATTTCCGAAACCACTCCTCTGCCTTCAATATGGTAGTCCTTTTCATGAACAAAAAAGAAGGACGATCCGTAAAGACATGTCCCATTTTTGATCCAATCAAAAACATGATGAGAAAACCCAAAGTGCTTCCGGCCGTGGCTGAAAAGAGAACGGATATATATGCAATGAGATCACTATTGACAAGTGAACCAATGAAGACCAATAGAACATCACTTGGAGAAGGAGGAAAGAGATTTTCTATGAGAGTCAATAAGAATGCGGCCAATATGATTCCCTCAAGTGGAAGACCTTGCAAATAGCCGACAATTGATTCTAACATGGAAACGATTCTCTGGTGAATTGTGAAACTGAACTGTAAATTGCGATAATTGACACTGAGCACAAAATGATTATTACTTAAGAATATGTTGCATCTCTGCATTGTTTTTTATGCAAACATGCTATTTTACAAGCAACTAACCGGCTTATAAGCCCTCGTGAGAAGATCTTTCCAATCCGACCATGAGTTTCAGTGAATTTGTTCTTTTGAGGAGGGGAACATGCTTCAACTGAATGTAAAAGATGCACCGCAATGCAGTCAATGCTCTTCGCTCCATCTATCGGCATTCTCAGATTTATACATACAGGATTTGGAAAAGTTTTCCAATGCCAAGGCATGTATTTTTGTTAAAGATGGCGATCACATCTTTCAAGAAGGTAAATATCCCTCCGGTATATTTTGTATTCACAAAGGTAAGATAAAACTTTCCAGAGATGGTCAGGAAGGACGCGAGCATATCGTCCGTTTTGCCAAAGCAGGCGATATTCTTGGTTATAAAGCTTTGATCACAGGTGGTACATATACTGCCTCTGCAGTCGCATTGGATGATTGTCATATTTGCGTTATTCCTCGTGAATTGTTTTTTGAGACAATTCAAAATGATCCCAAACTGGCGATGAGAATGATGGAAATATTGGCCAATGAATTGAATAATGCCGAAGAGCGTGTCATGGAATTGGCTCAGAAAACCGTCAGGGAACGCTTGGCAGAAACATTGCTCATTCTTTTGGAAACATTTGGCACCGAGGAAGATGGAGAGACAATCAATGTTTCACTCACAAGAGAAGAAATCGCGAATATTGTCGGAACAGCCACAGAAAGCGTCATTCGATTATTGGCTGATTTCAAGAAGTCCGAGCTGATTGAACTGAAGGGCCGAAAAATTGCGATCAAAAAACCGATTGCACTTATCAAAGAAGCACATCTCACGGACTAATGAATCATGATTGAAATCATCGGAGCGCTCATCATTATCTTGGCGGGATATGCCCTGCTAAAAGGAATGGATGTACGCTTTGTTTTGTTTATGGCGGGTATTTTACTCGGCATTCTCGCCGGCGATGTATTATCCATCTTCAATGAATTTCAGGAGTCGATGGGGGAAGGAAAGACCATTGCCCCAATTTGTGCATCGATGGGATATGCATTTCTACTGCGCATAACGGGTTGCGATCATGCGATGGTTCATTATATCATTTCTCCCCTAAAAAAGATTTCTTGGTTTTTACTTCCCGGCAGTTGTTTAGTCGGATTCCTCACCAATATTGCCATTCCAAGTCAAACTGCGGCGGCCGCGGCAGTTGGACCAATTCTTATTCCAATTTTAACAGGAGCCGGCTTTCACCCATTGATTGCGGGTGCTGCACTTGTACTTGGTGCATCGGGTGGCGGAGATTTATTCAATCCGGGAGAGCCCGAAGTAGTTTCAATTCAAGTTGGCACAGGAGCACCTCTTAATCAAGTGATGACTTCACTCGCTCAATATGAAATCCTGGCCTTCTCAATTGCTGTGGCCATATTCGTTTTGATTTCTTATTTGCGTCCACCCAAACAAGATCTAACCTATACTGAAGAAGTCAATGATGAGTTCAAGCCAACGATCTTGAGAGCAATCATGCCGCCATTGCCGATATTGACATTATTATTTGTCAGACCCGGCAATCCCCTCTTTGCCCAGCTTCTTGAGTTCTATCCGCAAGGACCGCCGGTGGCTCATGTGATGGTATTTTATGCATTCCTTTTGATATTGTTGAATTTCAAAAAGATAACTCAACTCACGAATGAATTCTTCTCGGGTCTTGGTTATGGTTATGCGAATGTGATATCACTCATCATCACTGCAAATTGTTTCATTGCAGGTTTGGAAGCAGTTGGATTCATGCAGTCCATCATAACTTTCATCATCAATTCGGGTCCATATGCACATGTACTCGGCTCATTGTCCGTTTGGGGCATGGCCGTAATTTCTGGCTCAGGAACAGCTCCCAGCGTGGCATTTTCCAATGGAGTATTGCCTACAATGAGTGCAATTGACATCAATCATGCGGTTGATCTCGGCGCTATCAGTGCATTGGGTTCGGCATTCGGTAGAACAATGTCGCCCGCCGCGGCTGTTATGATCTTTGCTTCGGCACTCATCGGTGTATCACCACTCGCAATCGTTAAAAGAACAGCCATTCCCATCATGGCCGGATTGATCATCACGATTCTCATCAGCATCATCTTCTGATTTCTTTGTAACTTGATATACAGTCATTTGTTATGACCGTTAATGATGTCCAATCTCTCTCTGAGCAATACTCATGAAAAGAAGAGACCTTTTCACGCTAAAGACTAATAAGCCAATTGAAGAAATTGCTCCAAAACAAGATCTATATCCCAATCACCTCAGCAGAACCACCGCCGGTTTGGAGCCATATATTCCCAGTACTGATCAGCCATGGGACTACTCACGCGCGGCTCATTTATTACGAAGAACAATGATTGGTCCGAAAGATATAGAAATCCGAGAGGTTATCTCACTGGGTCTTGATAAAACACTTGAGCGATTATTCCAACCTGCAACAATTTCCACAAAAGAAATTGAACCTTGGTGTTTTGCTGAGCCACAAATCAGAGCAGTTCCCGCTGGTAGCGGAATTCCAGGATTATCCGATCCGGAATTTCCAAGTCAAAACATACTGAGAAGAGAAATTCTTACGCGATGGTATGCCAAAACAATTGCTGTGTCCGGAATGAACTTGCAAGAACGAATGGTCATGTTTTGGACAGGCATACTCACATCTGAAATTGATGTTGTCCAAGTTTCAGAATGGATGTTCAATCAACAAACATTATTACGAAAACATTGTCTAGGGAATTTCAAAACTCTCATCAATGAAATCACTATTGATCCGGGAATGTTGGTTTATCTAGATGGAATAAGAAATCAGAAAACTGCAAATACCACACAAATCAATGAGAATTATGCCCGTGAACTCATGGAGCTTTTCACATGTGGTCCGACAGATTGGGAAGATAAGCCGAATTATTCCGAAGATGATGTTCGTGAAGCCGCAAGAGCATTGAGTGGTTGGACTATTGCGCCTAGTACAAATCCAAATGCAAGTGCAAGACCATATTACTTAGGAACAAAAGGAAATTTCATTTCTTTTAGATGGGATTCAGGTAAAAAAACATTTCTTGGAGAAACAGGAAATTGGAAAGCAACAGACATCATCAATATTCTGTTTCAGAAGAGAAGCACTCAAATAGCACGATTCATTTGCGAAAAGTTATATCGTGCTTTTGTGTATGATATTCCCGATCGCAATATCATCGATCAAATGGCAGTGATATTCATGAAAGATTGGGAGATCAAACCGATCTTGAACATCCTACTCAAGAGCGCGCATTTTTTTGACAGTGAGAATATAGGTGCGATGTATAAAAGTCCTGTTTCATTCTTGATCGGGTCAATTCGCTCCATGGGAATCAGTCAAATACCCGATTTCAAATTTGAAATGTCATCCAACACAAATCGAGATCTATCAAATAGGCTCGGCAATTTGGGGGAGATTTTGTTCAATCCGCCAAATGTAAAAGGTTGGCCCGGTGGAAGAACATGGGTGAGTACTTCGACAGTATCCCTCAGACAAAAATTCATTCTGGATGTGATTGATGGTAAAATCATGCTTAGAGATAATGGCAAGCAAACTCGATTTTACATCTTCAGTGCACTTGAATTTGCAAAGTCATTTCCCGAAATAGTCGATGCTGAACAATTATGCATGGATATATCAATGTTCATGCTCAATCGTAATCCAACTGAGAAAGATTTTGGTATCTATCTTGAAGCAATGCTCATGGGAGCAAAAACATATGAGTGGAATCTGTTGGATCCAATGTTCAAAGGCGAAGAACGCATCAAGAATTTACTTCGCATGCTTGTCATTCAACCCATGCATCAATTGCATTGATTATTCAGAGAGAGTATCATGAAACGCAGATCTTTCATACAGCAACTTGCCGCAACGGGAATGATTCTTCCTCTGTCAATGGGATTCCCTAGATTAAGAGCATTTGCTCAAGCCCCTCCGGGCTCGGAATTCATGAAAATGGCAGGTGTCAATAGTGATGCAATTACTGTCATCATCAGATTGGCGGGTGGGAATGATGGACTCAATACAGTAATACCATATACTGACTCGAATTATTATAATCTCCGAAAAGAAGGCGAGTTATTCATCAAAGCAGAAGAAGTATTGAAGCTTAAAGGGAATAGCACGATGGGTCTGCATCCATCACTTGTCGGATTAAAAACATTATATGATGAAGACAAAGTATCAATCATTCAAAATGTGGGTTATCCAAATCAGAATTTCTCACATTTCAGATCAACAGATATTTGGCTTTCGGGAACTGATGCAGATGTTTTTGACAATAGCGGTTGGTATGGTAAATTTTTAGAAGAGCTCTATCCCGATTATCCGGATGTCCTTCCTTCAGATCCTTTCGCAATTGAACTCGGAACATTCTTAAGTTCCACTTTGATTGGAAAGAAGAATAATATGGGAATTGCCATTTCCAATTTGAGTTATGTTCCGGATCAACCTGATGATATGCCTGATCCAACAACTCATGTCGGAATTGAAGAAGACTATGTTCGGCAAATCATCAAACAAACGAATATCTTTACGACACGCATCATTGAAGCGGGTTCGAAGCAGACAATAAATAAAGTGACTTATCCCGCAAATAATCCACTTGGCCAGGGACTTGCAGGTATAGCCCGCATCATTGCGGGTGGCTTAAAAACACAAATGTATATCGTAAATGTCGGTGGTTATGATACTCATTCAAATCAATTGACTGCTCATGCCGCATTACACAAGCAATTTTCAGATGCCGTATTGGCATTTCAAAGAGATCTAGAAGCTTTTGGGTTGGATAAGCGCATCAGCATCATGACAATCAGTGAATTTGGAAGAAGAGCAATTTCAAATGGATCGGGTACAGATCATGGTTCCGCAGCTCCATTATTTGTGATTGGCTCAGAAGTCAATGGAGGATTCATCGGATCGAACCCAAATCTCTCTGCTTTGCAAGGTCCGGGGAATATTCCAATGACTCATGATTTTAGACAA
This sequence comes from Ignavibacteria bacterium UBA961, assembly GCA_002293005.1. Classification (GTDB taxonomy): domain Bacteria; phylum Bacteroidota; class Ignavibacteria; order Kapaibacteriales; family UBA961; genus UBA961. The sequence continues at coordinate 8,827 of DBCJ01000044.1, forward strand.
GTGTATGCATCATTATTGGGTCAATGGTATGGAGCCGGAGAGAATCTATATGTCCCCTCGGCATTACCTAGATCATTTGAACAATTGCCAATTTTCAAAAAGTTATCCACATCGATTTCAGAGCAAGCTGGTCAATCCATCTTACTTGGACAAAATTCTCCGAATCCTGCTTCCGAGTTTACCAACATTCCGATTCATGGGATGCATTCAGGAACTGAAGGCGTGTTAACCTTCAATACCCCTGAAGGTCGCTTAATTACACAATATCGCGTTCTTCCGGGAATGGAAAGTATTCACATTGACACTCGATCGCTCCCATCCGGAACATATTTCTATTCTCTTCGATATGGCAGACATGAGTTTTCAAAAGCAATGATTGTCAGTCATTGAGAATCAAAATCTAGATGATACACATAAGCCGTCCATTGAGACGGCTTTTTTGTTGAACTTATCATGCGTATTTTTGTGTTTCACAGCAATCACAACAATACTCATCATCATTCATAGAAATACTCATGAATCCTGCATTGCTCCATATCGACAAATTCGAGGATCGTCATATTGCGCCTCGAGCCTCTGACATTCAACATATGCTCGATACCATCGGCGTTCAGAGCATTGATGCACTCATTGATCAAACAGTTCCGGCATCAATCAGACTCGCCAGTGAGTTGAATTTACCCGAGCCGATGACAGAACAGCAGGTATTGTCGAAACTAAAACATATCGCTTCCCAAAATACACGCATGCATTCCTATATCGGAATGGGATATTATGGTACTGTCACCCCAACAGTGATTTTAAGAAATATTCTGGAAAATCCGGGTTGGTATACGCAATACACTCCATATCAAGCGGAAATAGCGCAAGGTAGATTGGAATCCCTACTGAATTTCCAAACGATGGTGATTGATCTTACCGGGATGGAAATTGCCAATGCATCATTGCTTGATGAAGCCACAGCAGCAGCTGAATCCATGCATCTAATGCATGCGGCCAGAACAAAAAAAGCTACAGAGAATAATGCGCATACTTTGTTCGTATCTGAAGACTGCTTCCCACAAACAATTGAATTGCTTCAAACCAGAGCAGAACCACTTGGCATCACAATCAAGATTGGCAATATTTCAGACATTCAATGGGATGGTTCGATTTTTGGAATCGTACTTCAATATCCTGCCGCAAATGGTTCCATTCAAGATCTTACGCAGCTTTTTGATACCGCTCATGAACATGGCGCTTTGATTGCATGTGCCAGCGACTTGCTCGCACTCACTCTTCTCAAACCACCGGGAGAATTCGGTGCAGATATTGTTTTTGGTTCGGCGCAAAGATTTGGTGTTCCCATGGGTTATGGCGGACCACATGCGGCATTTTTCGCAACCAAAGAAGAATATAAAAGACAAATTCCCGGTCGTATCATCGGCGTTTCTATAGATGCTCAAGGAAGTGTGGCACTTCGCATGGCATTGCAAACACGCGAGCAACATATCAAGCGTGATAAAGCAACCAGCAATATCTGCACAGCACAAGCATTGCTAGCTAATATATCGGCGATGTATGCCGTGTATCATGGTCCTGAAGGACTCAAAGCAATTGCGCAAAGAGTTCATGCAATGACAGTTGTATTGGCAGAAGGTTTGAAGTCATTGGGCTATGTTCTGCATTCAGAAAACTTTTTCGACACATTGTCAATCAATACTGATGCTGATGTACAAAAGCGTTTTATTGATGCATGCACCGATGTGAATGTCAAGATTGGAAATAATCATCTCGGCATTTCATGTGATGAAACAACTACATTGGATGATGTCAAACATCTTCTTGCAATTGCAGCGAAAGCTAAGAATGTGGAAGTACCAAATATTGAAACAATCATCAATGGCTCACTCAATGTTATTCCACAAGGATTGCATCGTACTTCTTCTTACATGACTCATCCCGTATTCCACAAGTATCATTCAGAACATGATCTCTTGCGCTATATGAAATCGCTTGAGAATAAAGATTTGTCAATGGTGCATTCCATGATTCCTTTGGGATCATGTACGATGAAACTCAATTCCACTACTGAGATGATTCCTGTGACATGGGCTGAATTTGGTGATATGCATCCATTTGCTCCAGCAGATCAAGCCAAAGGTTATGCAGAGATCTTCAAAACTCTTGAAGAATGGCTTTGCGAGATCACAGGTTTTGATGCAATGTCATTACAGCCAAATGCAGGCGCACAAGGTGAATATGCAGGACTCATGGTTATTCGTGCTTATCACAAAAGTCGCGGAGATCATCATCGCAATATCGCACTCATTCCATCTTCAGCACATGGTACAAATCCCGCAAGCGCGGTGATGGCCGGAATGAAAGTGATTGTTGTAAAATGTGATGAGCAAGGCAATATCGATCTGACTGATTTGAAAGAAAAAGCACTGGCGCATAAAGATAATCTTGCCGCATTGATGGTGACCTATCCCTCGACACATGGCGTATTCGAAGAAGCCATCAAAGAGATTTGCGATATCGTTCATGAATATGGCGGACAAGTGTATATGGATGGTGCCAACATGAATGCACAAGTTGGATTGACATCTCCGAATAATATCGGCGCTGATGTTTGCCATTTGAATTTGCATAAGACATTCTGCATTCCACATGGTGGCGGTGGACCCGGCATGGGACCAATCGGCGTGAAAGCACATCTTGCACCATTCTTACCAGGACATCCCGTGATTAAGACCGGTGGCGAGCAATCAATTCAAGCAATTTCAGCAGCTCCTTGGGGCAGTGCTTCAATCCTGCTTATTTCCTGGACATATATTGCAATGATGGGCGGAAAAGGTCTGACAAATGCAACCAAAATTGCCATCCTCAATGCAAACTATATCAAAGCTCGATTGGATGAACATTATCCAACTCTCTATGTGGGATCCAATGGACGCGTGGCTCATGAAATGATCATCGATATGCGACAATTCAAACAAAGTGCAAATATCGAAGTGGAAGATATCGCGAAGAGACTCATGGATTATGGCTTCCATGCTCCGACTGTTTCCTTCCCTGTTCCCGGCACAATGATGATTGAACCGACAGAAAGCGAGCCACTCGCAGAATTGGATCGCTTCTGTGATGCAATGATTGCAATCAGAAAAGAAATCGCAGAAGTCGAACAAGGATTGATGCCAAAAGACAATAATCTACTGAAGCATGCACCGCATACAGCGCATGTCATTATGCAAGATGCATGGGACAGACCATATTCACGCATGCAAGCCGCTTATCCACTTCCATTTGTTCGCGAGAAGAAATTCTGGCCAAGCATAGGACGCGTAAACAATACTCATGGAGACAGAACCCTGATTTGTTCATGTCCACCAATGGAAGCTTATGAACAAGCTTAATCATGGAATGAACCCGATATTGATTCGAGGCAATATACGATGGGCTTAAAAGGTAGATTGATCCTCATCACCGGCTTTGTGATGACCCTCATTTTTGCGGGTAGTAAGGCATTGATTTCAACAATGTATGGTGAATTGCCATCATTGCAAAGCATTGCTCTCGTGATTCTTTCAGGCGTGCATTTCTTTTTGCTCGATGTAAAGAAATATCATAATGCTCGTTTCAGTTATGGTTTTTTGCTTTCGGCGCCTGCTGCATTGGCATTATTGTTTTTCCCTTATAATGCATTGGAGCAATTGGAACATGCTTTGATGTTGGCATTCAATGTGGCTTTATTACATGTTGGAATACTCATCATGTTTTCAAAACATGTGACTGCATATCTAAAACAAGATGAGTTGACTCCACAATGAAATCTGTTGTCATCACAAGCAAAGATTCTCCAATCTCAATTGCAGACTTCCCGCCTCCAATACACGGTTCCGGCGAAGTTCTCATCAGCATGCAAGCAAGTGCTTTGAATCATCGTGATGTTTGGATAGGCAAAGGAATGTATGCCAAAATTCAATATCCTGTGATTCCTGGATCCGATGGCTCAGGCATCGTGATTGCATCACAGTCCAAACATGCTCCGGTTGGCACAAGAGTAATCATCAATCCAAATATCAATTGGGGCGAGAATCCTGAGATTCAATCATCCAACTATTCCATTCTCGGGATGCCTTCGCAAGGCACGATGGCTGAACTCATTTCTGTTCCCGCAGATCGAGTGCATCCCATTCCTGATCATCTCACTTTTGAGCAAGCCGCGGCATTGCCACTTGCTGGACTGACCGCATACAGAGCTGTATTTACAAAAGGCAAGATTGGATCAGGGCATAATGTTCTCATCACTGGAATTGGTGGTGGAGTTGCACTCATGGCTCTGCAATTTGCATTGGCTTCCGGTGCCACGGTATACTGCACTTCGGGCAAGCAAGAAAAACTTGACAAGGCAATTGCATTGGGTGCAAGCGGTGGAGCTTTATACAATCAAGAAGATTGGTCGAAACAACTTCAAGTTCTTGTTCCTTCGGGATTTGATTGCATCATAGATTCAGCCGGAGGTTCACAATGGAATGAACTCACCGGTTTAATCAAAGTTGGTGGTCGTTTGGTATTTTATGGTGCAACCAATGGCAATGTTCCAAGTCTTTCATTACAGAGATTATTCTGGAAACAAATCACCATATGCGGTAGCACCATGGGTAATGATGCAGAATTTGAAATGATGCTTCATTTTTGCAAACATCATGGAATCATTCCTGTGATTGACAGTATCTTCACATTGAATGATGCCGCAAGTGCATTTGAGCATATGGATTCAGGACAACAATTCGGGAAGATCGTTCTGCATCATGGACAATCGAATTCATAATGTCAGAAACATTGCGCAATATCCCCATTGGCACTACTGCCATACTCACATCACTAGAAGGAAATCCTGATTTCATTCGCAGATTGAATGAAATGGGTTTTTTGCCGGGAACGAAATTCAAACTCCTCAGAAGAGCACCATTCGGCGGACCAGTTGAAGTATCATATGGTCATACGCGCATAGCCTTCAGACCCGATGCTTCAGTCACCATACATATCCATGTTCTTGCATGACAATCAATTCTCACATAGCATTCGTCGGCACGCCAAATTGCGGTAAAACAACATTATTCAATGTTCTTACCGGCATGAGAAAAAAAGTGGGGAATTTTCCGGGCATTACCATTGAGCCATCTTTAGGGAATGTTTCCACCGGTGAGAAATCAATTGCCATATTGGATTTACCCGGCTTATATAGCATGCTTGCCGCTTCGCTCGATGAAGAATTAACAATGCAAGTTTTACAGAAAGGACATCCTTCCATAGCTCAACCACATGGTATTGTTTTTGTGATGGATGCCACCAATATCGAGAAAAGTCTGTATCTCTATTCTCAAATTGCAGAACTCGGCATTCCAATGATCATTGCCCTCACCATGGTTGATGGCATCAAGGCAAGATCAGGAGTAATTGATGATATTGCGATCGAACGCCTGACCGGACTTTCCGTTTTTCCAATTGTCGGTCATAAAGGAATTGGACTTGATGCTTTGAAGCAAGCATTATTACAAGATCGCGAATGGAATATTCCCAATGCACCACCAATATTTGAAGAAATTCGAGATCGTGTGCACTGGTCAAGAAATACTGCCGATGCCGTACTCACGATCAAAGAACCCGATACACTGACAAGCAGACTAGACGCAATCCTACTTCATCCTTTTGGCGGAATTCTCTCATTCGTCATCATCATGGCAATCTTTTTTCAATCAATTTTTTCATGGGCAATCCCATTCATGGATTTGATTGAATCAGGATTTTCGAGTTTGGAACAATTCGCATTGCAGAATTTACCTCCGGGACTTTTCAGCGATTTGATTGCGCGAGGTCTCATTGCCGGGGTCGGCTCCGTGATTGTGTTCTTACCGCAAATTATCATACTGAATGTTTTTGTGGTAATACTCGAAGATTGTGGTTATTTGGCTAGAGCCGCCTTTCTTGTTGATAGATTCATGGGGATATTTGGTTTGCAAGGCAGATCATTCATTCCGCTTTTGGGGTCTTATGCATGCGCAATTCCCGGAATTATGTCAGCCCGAATCATTCCATCTCATCGCGATCGCATGACAACCATGCTTATAGCTCCGCTGATGACTTGCTCGGCAAGACTACCTGTTTATACACTCATCATCAGTGCATTCATACCTCCGATGATCATCGGAAGATTCTTTTCATTGCAAGCGATTGTACTTGCAGGACTGTATATTCTTGGTGGACTTACAGGATTACTCGTCGCATTTGTGATGAAAAAATCCATGTTCAAAGGCGATATCATTCCCTTCTTGATTGAATTTCCCCCGTATAGACTTCCCTCATTGAAGAGTTTATTCGTGACCGTTTCAGATAAAGCTCTAGACTTTCTCAAATCAGCCGGTACAGTCATTGTTGCTTTATCACT
>DBCJ01000044.1:15378-19316 GCA_002293005.1 Ignavibacteria bacterium UBA961
AAGGCCATTGCACCGGTTTTTGAGCCAATAGGCTTTGATTGGAAATTGACAATCGGCGTACTTGGAAGCTTTGCCGCTAGAGAAGTATTCGTCAGTGTGATGGGTCAATTATATGGCGCAGACACAACCGACTCAGATGCAAGTTTGCGTGATACTCTACAGCAAACCATCCCCTTTGCATCCGCCTTATCAGTTCTCGCCTTTTATGTGTATGCACTGCAATGCATTTCCACAATGGGGATATTAAAAAGAGAAACCGGCTCATGGAAATGGCCGGCTTTTGCTTTTGTATATATGTTTATTCTAGCTTATGGATTTGCATATATCGTACATGCAATTGCTCTTTGACAATTATACGGGGACGACATTCACGCTAATTGCTTCTTTGTCTTTGATAATAGTCTCATATACTCCTCTTATCTCATCCATGTCAAGAGCTTTATATTTATCCAGAATGGTGAATGCTCTTTTTGGATCATCCCAAAACATTGTTTGATTGCACACAAAATCAGCCAGACCGGCATTGGTTTGCAAATGATAGGCTAGTCCGGTTGCGGCTCCATTGATTGCTTTTGACAATTCATGCTCATTCAGAGGTTCACGAATCATACCCCAAATCTCTTTCTCCAATGCTTCATGCAATCGCTCAATACCAATTCCCTGATGAGCAGAAGTAACCGAGAAAGTTAACAGAGATGCATGTTCACGCTGATCAGCATAACAAAATACACCTGAAGCCAGTTGTTGTTCTCTCACTAGCGCATTATACAATCTCGAACTTTTCCCATCAGCAAATGCAGATGCCAAAACATCGGCATGAATGGACTTACCGGATAAAAATCCATCAAAATGATAACTAACAAAAATAGCGGGAAGAGGTACTGCATCATTGATTGTAATCGACCCGGTTTTCTTCATTGATTCAAAGAATGGGTTTCTTTTGATTGAATCATGATGTTTTTTCAATGATCCAAAATATTTCTCCACTGATGATTGTGCTTTGCTGAATTCGATATGTCCGGCGATCACTAGCACAGCATTGTCTGTCCTATAATAGCCATCGAAAAATGAGGCGACATCTTCCAAAGTGGCGGATTCAATATGCGCTCTATCACCCAGAACTTCCCATTGATAGGAGCATTCATCATTGAAAGCAAGCTTTCCTTGTTGTACTCTCCATGTACCATAGGGTTGATTTTCAACGGTCTGTTTTATCTCTTCACTGACGACTTTCTGCTGAGTTTCGAGTCCTATTTGCTGAACACCAAATTGCATCATGCGATCGGATTCAAGCCATAAAACCAAATCCAATTGATGCGCGGGAACAGTGGTGTGATATATGGTTTGATCGAATGAAGTATAAGCATTAAATGTTCCTCCTGCTTTGGAGCAGAATACATCAAACTCTCCCCTTTTCACATGCTTGGATCCATCAAACATCAAATGCTCAAAGAAATGCGCGAAGCCCTTATGAGAAAAACTATCATCCTTCGAACCCACTTTATAACCAAGCGTCACATTCACCAATGGTGCTTTCTCATTTTTGATCAGAATGACACGCAAACCATTGTCTAATCTATAATCAAGTAGCGGTGGGAATTCAGTCATAGTCATATCCATAAAAAAACCCGACATGAATTCATGCCGGGTTTGAAAGCACGCCCGATAGGACTCGAACCTATTACCCACAGCTTAGAAGGCTGTTGCTCTATCCAGATGAGCTACGGGCGCATGCCGTAAACGAATTACAAAAATAGTGCATTCTTGTAACCGAGCAAAGAAAATGTTGGCTTAGTAAAGAAAATGGCCTATTTTTGCAATGGGTCAAGCCCCTACGGTCATGACAAATCGAACCCCGCCAGGTCCGGAAGGAAGCAACGGTACATTTGCTCTGACAGGTTGGTAAGCTTGACCTATTTTTGTATCCAAACCTATCGGCAAGACAATGAGCGATTCATTTTTCCATACTGATGATATGCTTCGAATGATCGAGGATGCTTCCCGACATATCAAGCAATACATGAATGATTCGCCCAGGATTGGCATCATACTAGGCACAGGGCTGGGAAGCGTCATCAATGATGTGGAAATTCATGCCACGCTCGAGTATAAAGACATACCGCATTTCCCTATTTCAACCGTTGAATCTCATTCAGGGAAATTGATTATCGGTACTTTGGAGCAAAAGCCCATCATTGCCATGCAAGGAAGATTCCATTTTTACGAGGGATATTCCATGCAGGAAATTACTTTCCCGATTCGTGTTTTCAAGTCATTGGGTATTGATACATTGCTCGTTTCCAATGCATGCGGAGCATTGAATCCAGCATATTCATCCGCTGAAATCATGCTCATCGACGATCATATCAATATGCTTGGCGGCAATCCACTCATCGGTCCGAATATCAATCAATTGGGACCAAGATTTCCGGATATGAGCAGACCATATGACAAAGAACTTCTGACATTATCTGAAAAACATGCCAAGGAATTGGGAATCAAAGTCCATCGTGGTGTCTATGTCTCGGTATCAGGGCCAAATCTTGAAACCCGTGCAGAATACAAATACTTGCGCATCATTGGTGCCGATGTTGTGGGAATGAGCACCATTCCTGAAGTCATTGTGGCTAGACATATGAATATGCGCGTGGCAGGATTTTCCATCATCACTGATGAAGGATATCATGAGGATTTACAAGTAGTTACTTTGGATGATGTAATTCATGCGGCCAATCGCGCAGAGCCACATCTCGTTTCTTTATTAAAAGCACTTGTTTCAGCAATCTAGGATTATCACATGTTGATTCGCTCATTATCTGCTTGCGAAGAATTCATAGCCGGAGACAATACCATTCTCCGAGAATTATTTCATCCTGATAAACAAACCATTCAATTGCGATATAGTTTGGCCCATGCAATAGTGAAGCCAGGTGAAACTTCTCATTTGCATTCGCTTGCCACGAGTGAAGTCTATTATATTCTCGAGGGAAAGGGCATCATGCATATCGATGATGAACAAAAAGAAGTGATTCCGGGTGATGCAATTTATATTCCGCCTCATGCAAAGCAATGCATACATAATCATGGTGACAGTGATTTGATATTCATCTGCATTGTTGACCCCGCATGGCAAAAAGAAGATGAGACCGTGTATCCTTGATTTACTTCTCTTGTCCTGCAAAGTATGCATAGAGTTTCTCGGCTACTTTTTTTCCTGCGATCTTCTCCACTTCATCTCTATTGGCTGATTTGATGTTTTTCACCGCTCCAAAATGCTTCAATAATTTTTGAGCGGTTTTCTCTCCTATTCCTTCAACTTCCGTTAATTCCGTTTGGAATGTTCTTTTATCTCTCAGCGTTCGATGATAGGTGATTGCGAATCTATGCGCTTCATCGCGTATTGCCTGCAATAGTCGTAAACCAGTTGAAGTTCTTGGCAGCAGCATCGTATCTGATTGACCCGGCAGAACGATTTCTTCGAGTCTTTTGGCGAGACCGATCACAGGAATATTCTTCATGTGTTCGAGACCTTGAAGAATTTCCATCGCTGCGGATAATTGTCCTTTTCCGCCATCAATCACAATCAAATCAGGGAGAGTCATGAGATCTTCCGGAACTTTATCATATCTGCGTCTTACCACTTCTTTCATAGCCGCGAAATCATCATTTCCTTCGAATGATCCCAGTCTGAATTTTCGATAATCACTTTTCTTGGGTTTGCCATCCAAGAATACCACCATTGATGATACATAGTCCGTACCTTGAATATGCGAATTGTCAAAACATTCGATTCTTCTTGGAGCTTTGGCAAGTCGCAAATCTTGTTGGAGTATGGCAATCCCGCGAGGTAGAGCTTGATCTCGCGCAGCTCTTTGCAAATGCAATTCTCTAACCAAAAACGTTGCATTCGTTTCTGCCATACCGATGACTTTCTTTTT
>DBCJ01000064.1 GCA_002293005.1 Ignavibacteria bacterium UBA961
CCAACTTTGCAATGCTCTTTTGGCGGCATCAGTAGGATTGGTCCCGAAGGAAGAATTAAACACGAATGTATGTCCGCCATTGCCATTTTGTCCATTCAGCCAAATACGATTAAGTGAAGTATTGAGCAGTGAATAGTCGATCGTGAGTGTCTGACCGGAAACAGCTGTTGAATTATCGGCTGCTGTCACACGAATTTGTCCAGTACCTGCCAAAGTAGGTATTTGAACTTGTATCTCAGCATCGGACCATGACACATATTGTGATGATGCGGGCAATGTCCATGTTGCTCCGCCATCATTTCCATTTTTGAATTCCACTTTTGCATTGCCTGTTCTGTTCGCACCAAAACCGGATCCTGAGATCGTCAGTATTGATCCTCTGCCCGCATTTGATGTAGTGGGTGAAATGGAAGAAATGCTCGCGGCCAATGTCTTTTCGGATTTATCGCTTTTTTGAATAATTGGTATATGTCGATAGGGTATTCCGGTAAGTGCAACGATGCGCTCAATCGCATCAAGCATATTCGGATAGATACGAAATGGCTCATGCGCTTTGCCATCTTCCTGCAATACAATCATGCTTTGGGGTCCGGCAAAAGGCACATACAAAGCTCCTGATTTCTTCAGGAAGAATATCCCTCTTGAGCCGATGGTTGGAGTTAATGAAGGTGTTACGATCAATGCTCTGTCCTTCAATATGCCGCCTTCGGTGAGCAATTGAATTGTTTCGAATTCTACGCCTTTCAATGTACCCAATACTCGCAATTGATAGGCCGTATAAATCATGTTTTGTTCAGCAAATGCTGAGTCATGCACTATCTCTGCTTCAATGATCAAATCTGATGTTTCCACTCTGTCCGACAATGAAACCGGATAGAGCAAACAATTATCTGAAGCCAAAAGATCAGTTGCCAGAAGCAATACTATGAGTAGGTAGCGTATCATAATGAGCAAACATAACAAAAGATATTATTGAATCAATGCATCTTGATTAGCAAAGCAGGAAACATGCGTATCTTTGTCATACACTTTTCTAGAATGGTCGAGACATACATGCAAACACAGTTCTCAATCACCGAGTTCATCATAACCAGCATCTTTAATCTCTTCTATCTTGCGGGCTTTATTGTCAAAGACATCCTCTGGCTTCGCGTACTCATCATCATTGGTTTCAATATTGAATTGGTATATCATTTCAGGGACTTACATGCTCCCGAATGGGCGGAAATCGTATGGTGTGGGTTTTATATCCTCGTCAATGGCTATCAATTCACGATGCTTTATCGCGAAAGAAGAAATCTGAAATTTACTGATGAAGAATTGGCATTGCATGCAAAAGTATTCAAAGACATGCCGAAAAGTGCCTTTCGAAAACTATTGAATATTGCGGGTCAAGAGGATTTACCAACAGATTTCGTGATGGTGCATCAGAATACAACGATCGACAAATTGGCATTGATTTCTGATGGACTTGCCAAAATAGAAGTGGATGATGCAATCGTAAGTTATGTCAGGAATGGACAATTCGTGGGAGAGATGAGTTTTCTATCGGGTAATCTCACAACAGCAACAGTCACCACGATAGATGAAACGCGATGTCTTCTTTGGGACAAAGAACAATTAAGGGAATTAATGAAAAAGGACATTGAGGTTGAGACCTCATTGCGAATGGTATTCAATAGTGATTTGCTATCAAAGCTATTGGGTGGAAAAGGGATTCAATCGAATATATAACGCATCCCTTTTTGGGCATACCCGTAGAATTCACTCACATCATAATTGGCATGAGCATCTCCATAATGCACGAGAAACATTTTCTCTTTCATGTCAGCCGGCAGAGTGCGTAATTCTTCAAGTGATGCATGTACGGGATTAGGAAAGAATGATGCATCATGAAACATATAATCCGAACGATCCGCATATATGTCCAATAATTCTCTATCGAATTTTGTATCGCCAGAAACGAAAATGCGACCATCTATATGCAATCCATGTGTAATGAATGCACTCGATGCGCTGGATGCTTGTTCGGGCACATGATTCGTGCCGAAGAGTTCTATGTGAATTCCCTGAAAATCAATCTCCAATTTCAAACGCGGTTCGCGTTCAATCCACTGAGGTCTGATCAATTCAAAGAAATCCGACATTGCAAGTGGTTTACCCTCTGCAGAATATTCATTCTGTTCCATTCCACCACGCAAAGAATAATTCCATAGAATTTCTTCATATTCTTCGGAAATAATCATTGACAATTTCTTCTTGCCGAATTGCGGTATTGCCACATAGCGATTCCACAAAGCAAGTGATTCAATACCACCGATATGATCGCAATGACTATGTGTTGGGAGTATTGCATCAATGTCGGTTAATGTCAAACCGGTTGAAGCTGGCAGAGAAAACGGACCCGTTGTTCCAAAATCCACAAGAAGATGAGCATCTCCTTTGATGATCAGGAAATTGGTATTAAACAGCGTCTGAGAAAATGCTCCGCCTACTCCGAGAAAGACAATTTCCAATTCTCCGGAATTGCTGAGACGCAATGGTTTATCTACGGGAATAACCTTCAAGCTTCTGCTTCCTTGCTAAATCATACTGCAAATTGCGAAAAAAATGCATGACATAATACTTGCGGAGGGAAAACCATGCCAATGATTGAAGAATATGTACTTATTTCCTGATCACCATGCATTTTGCAATGCCTGATTGATCTTGATTGCCGGATTGTGCCACAATGAGATATACTCCGGAACCAACCAATTCTCCTTGATCATTTTTTCCATCCCAAATGATGCGACCACTTTGTGTGGTAATGGTGCGAATAGGCATGCCGGAAGGAGTGACGATGGATATTCCGCTTTGCTCGCCAAGACCTTCTATCGTAACATGTGAATGAATTCCCGGAATGAATGGCTGAGGGAAACATCTGATATTGGAATAGTCCACTGTTGGTGTAACAATGGTTGTGATACCACGATATAGTCCTTCATCAGTACCCACATATACCAGACCTTGTTGTTTGTCAATCGCAATTGTCTTGATGGCAGCGCTTTGAAAGATGGTATTGCGTACTGTGAATGTTGCAAGAATTTCCGATCCATCTTCACTCAAAACAAAGAGTCCATTATCCGTTGCAATCCATTTATTATTCACAGCATCGATGGCGATATCATTGACGACTTGTCCTTTGAGTCCTGCAATGGAAATAATATTGGGCTGTCTGCCAGTCAAAATACTTCCCGGTGAATACATCACATGTAAACCGGTACCTGTGCCAAACCACATGAAACCGGATGCATCTCTTCGAATTACGCGAATATCGGAGAGCGCAGTGAGAGGACCGCGAATATCATCTGATTCATCATTTGGCGTATTTTTTTGATTGAAATAGTAAATATTTCCGTCGCCTGTATTGGAAGTTGGCGCGCCGAGCCAAACGGTTTTATTATTGTCTATTTCAGCAATGGTGAATTTCTTTCCGGAGATGCTTCCTTGATATGGACTATATGTTCCATCGGGATTTTTCTTCACGATCAATGCTCCATCATTGCC
>DBCJ01000067.1:0-3200 GCA_002293005.1 Ignavibacteria bacterium UBA961
GCATCAAGCAGTGGGTCAATGAGTGGAGCAAAAGGAGATGTGAGAAGAAATGAATGTTCTCTTAAAAATGCAGATCGTTCTGCAAGTTTTTGTCCGGCTGGAGATAGTTCTCCGGGTTCGGACATAGGCTCCGAAGATCTACAACCGAAAAGACTAACAATGAGTATCATCAACACGAATGTGCTGATGGATATGATAAATCCGAATCGCTCTCTTCCCTGTTTCAAATGCTGCTCCAAGTATATTCTGAGTACAAGTTTTCCAAGCAATAGAAGTGCCAAGGAATGGAATGAACAAAAAAAAGGCATCGTAAAACGATGCCTTGAAGTGATCCCAACGGGATTCGAACCCGTACTGCCACCTTGAAAGGGTGGTGACCTAACCATTAGTCGATGGGACCGCGCTGTAAAAACAGAATGCAAAGATAGAGACTTTTCCGAATTCACACAAAAGGAATTTAATAATTGGATAAAGTTATTTCATGGTACTGTGTTTTCAAATAGGATAAAAACTGTAGTTTTCGGCATGAAACCGTCTAAAAACACCCGAATTTCACTAAATGAATTCCTGGATTTGTCAAAAACGCATACTGTGTTTGATGTCAGAAGTGAATCCGAATATGCACATGCACATATTCCCGATGCATTGAGTTTACCAATATTCACTGATTCCGAGCGAGCTGAAATCGGAACCATGTACAAACAAGTGTCCAAAGAAACAGCGATTGAATTGGGTTTCCGATTTTTCGGTCCAAAACTCAATGAATATATTCTCAAGGCACAATCCCATGGTATTCAGAAGGATTCAACCATACTCATACATTGTTGGCGTGGTGGAATGCGTAGTGAGGCAATGGCGTGGGTCATGAATTTTTATGGTTTTCAAGCCCTTACATTAGAAGGTGGATATAAAGCATACAGGAATCATGTACTTTCAACATTTGAGCGACCCCTTCCGGCTTTTGTCATTGGAGGATTTACGGGTTCGGGTAAAACCGAAATATTGCATGAGCTTCATTCAATGCATGAGCCAATTATTGATTTGGAGGGAATTGCATATCACAGAGGTTCATCTTTTGGTTCCATTGGATGTCCGGAGCAGACATCGCAGGAGTATTTCGAGAATCGACTAGCAATGTCATATCCAAGTGAGTCTATCGATCACTTATGGATTGAAGATGAAAGCAGAAAAATCGGAAAGAATATTGTCCCTCAAACATTGCATGGCATCATTAGATCGAGTCCTATCATTTTCCTTGACATTCCTCGCGAAGCTCGATTGAATTGGCTTGTGGAGCAATATGTGGATCAAGACTTTTCTTTGATAGAAGATGCTGTCATTCGTATTGGCAAACGATTGGGCGGCTTGCAAGCAGGTAGAGCATTGGAGGCAATAAAGGCGGGTGACCTACATGCATGTTTTGAGATTGCATTGCGATACTATGATGATACTTATGCTTTCGGCGTTTCCAAAAGAGAGCAATCAACCATTCATCGACTACAAATGCAGGAAGTGAATCATCGGGCAAATGCAGAAGCCATCCTTGAGTTTGCCCAGAAAATAAGAAAAGGAATGCATGAGTAATGCATTCCTTTTCAAAAATCTCAATCTTGAAGAGAATTAGGTCCCTTCTTGATAATTGGTTGCATAGTCGATTTGCTCTTGTGTGAGAATGTCAACTGAAAGACCCATTGTCTTCAATTTCAATTCAGCGATATATTCATCTTGTTCCACAGGAATATCAATCACTTCGACCGGCAATTTTTGACCTGCACGATGTGATTCAACCAATTTCACATGACAAAGGAATTGATTGGCGAATGACATGTCCATGACTTCTGATGGATGACCTTCGGCTGCTGCCAAATTTACAAGTCTTCCTTCTGCAAGCACATAAATTCTGTGACCATTCTTCAATGTATATTCTTCGCAATTCTGACGAATTGTGCGCTTCTTCACTGAAATTTCTTCCAATTCACCGATATTGATTTCGCAGTCATAATGGCCTGTATTACAAACAATTGCGCCATCTCTCATTGACTCGAAATGATGCTTGCGAATGATATCTTTCATGCCTGTTGCAGTACAGAAGATATCACCGATTTTCGCAGCTTCATCCATAGTTCTCACTTCATATCCTTCTAGCACACCTTTGATTGCGGCTGTTGCCTTCACTTCTGTGATGATTACATTGGAGCCCATTCCGGATGCTCTTTTCGCAACACCAGCACCGCAATGTCCATGTCCTGCGACAACAAAATTCTTGCCTGCAAGCATCACGCTTGTTGCGCGAAGGATACCATCAAGAGTGGATTGACCGGTACCATATACATTGTCAAAATCCCATTTTGTTTCTGCATCATTTACAGCGAACACAGGATAATACAATTTGCCATCAGCAGAACGAGCGCGCAAACGATGTACGCCGGTGGTGGTTTCTTCGGTACCACCGATCACATCATTCTTTGCATACTCAATCATTTTTTCATGAACGGTATTGATCAAATCACAACCATCATCCAATGTGAGATGTGGTCTATTGTCGAGCGTGCGATCAATACACCAGTAAAAATCTTCATGATTTCCATGCCATGCATAGATTGAAATTCCGGCTGCTGCGAGTGCCGCTGCAACTGCATCATTTGTTGACAAAGGATTACATCCTGACCAATACACTTCAGCACCTGCGGCTTTGAATGTCTCAATTAATACGGCTGTTTCTTTGGTAACATGAAGACAACCTGCGAGGCGATAGCCCGCAAATGGTTTTGTCTTTTCAAATTCTTTACGAAAATGCATCATGACGGGCATATTTGCTTCAGCCCAATCAATCAATTTTCTTCCCTCTTCCGCGAGAGAAATATCACGAACACAATATGAACCGGGGACTTCACTGAAAGAACCTTGTTCATTCTTTTGTGGAATATTGGATGTTTCTACAGACATTGTAAATAACTATAAAAAGTGAAAAAATCTAATTAGGAAAGGGATGAAAACATTGGAACCAAGTCCAACTGTTCCCATGGAAATTCATTTCTACCAAAATGACCATAGGCAGCAGTCGCACGATAGATAGGTCTCTGCAATTTCAAGCGTTCGATGATTCCTTTAGGTGAAAGATCGATATTCTTCATGATGAATGAACTTACTACATCTGAGGAAATCGTCCCTGTTCCATGCATGTCCACAAGCAATGATAC
>DBCJ01000067.1:3320-3700 GCA_002293005.1 Ignavibacteria bacterium UBA961
GATCTATCCACTTTGGTTGGATCTTTACCGCTAAATGCACCACCACCATGCGGAGCTTTCCCACCATAAGTGTCAACGATAATTTTTCTTCCTGTCAGTCCGGTATCGCCATGGGGTCCACCGATTTCAAATTTCCCTGTTGGATTGATATGAAATACGGTATCTGGACCAATCATATTAGCGGGAATAACTGCCGGAACGACATGTTTTTTGATATCTTCAGCGATTTGCTCTTGTGAAACACCAGGATCATGTTGCGTGGAAACAACGATGGTTGTTACTCCTGTGATCTTACCGGCATCATCATAGGCAACTGTCACTTGTGCTTTTGCATCCGGTCTGAGATATGGCATGAGTTCAAGATGATTCTTTCTGATATC
>DBCJ01000091.1 GCA_002293005.1 Ignavibacteria bacterium UBA961
GGAATGATGAAAAGCGAAGATGCCGGAGAGAATTGGGAAACCATCAATAATCAACTTGCAATCACTCAATATCATGCATTTGCTGTTGATCAAAGTCAGCCCGCCATGGCCTATGGTGGCGCGCAAGACAATGGAACTACGGCAGTGAACTCAGCAGGATATGGCGATATCGTTGGAGGAGATGGTGGATTTACAATGGTTGATTTCGTGAATCCCAATACAGTCTATGCTTCAACACAAAATGGAAATATGTATCGAGTTTCCATGAATACAAGACAAGTAAGTAGAATTGGCACTTCAATTCCTGAGAGTGATGCTTCTCTCTTTATTGCTCCAATGAATATGGATCCAACCGATTCAAAGACTTTATATCATGGTAGGCATAAAGTCTATCAATCAACGAATCAAGGACAGACATGGCTTGAAATTTCTCCAAGATTTTCAGAACGCATCTCTTATGTCGGCATTTCACCACTCAGACCTGAATTCATTGCCGCAGGAACAGAGAAAGGGAATATTCATGTCACAACAGATATGGGTGAAACATGGACAAATGTCACGCAAAATGGTTTGCCCACACGATATATCACTGACATCGAATTCTCCCGTGAACAAGAAAATACCATGTATATCACTCTTTCGGGATATTATACATCACATGTATATAAAACCACCGATCTCGGAAAATCTTGGTTCAGCATCAGTGATGCATTGCCAGATATCTCAGCTAATTCAATCGTGATACATCCCGACAATGAAAACACACTTTTCGTTGGAACCGATATTGGCGTATTTGCCACATATAATGGTGGTACTTCATGGGTACCATTTGGAACAAAATTTCCAAGTACTGCAATTCTTGATATGGCGATTTATGAAGGGAAAGGCGCGGCCAATGATCCGATGACTCTGAGAGTTGCAACGCATGGTCGCTCCATGTGGGAAGTTCCACTTCCGGAAGATCCAATCGATGCGCCGGAAATCGTGAATCCAATCGGCGCTGAAAATTATCTTGGTGGAACAAATCAGAAAATCACTTGGTATGGATTTACGCCACCGGTGAAAGTTGAGTATAGCGTTGACAATGGCACTTCTTGGAATATTCTTTCAGACAAAGCAAATGGCAATGAGCTGCGCTGGAATATACCAACACGCTTCAGTCAATATGCACGCATTCGCATTTCTTCCGTAGATAATCCAAATCAAACAAGAACTACTCGTACTTTTACGATCAGTGAATTCAAGAAAGGTTCAATTTCACAAGCATCCGCTGTTGCACATTTGCCTTATGGATTATGCTATGATGGCAAAGGTGGTTTGTGGACCACAAGTTTCAGTGATAATTTCTTGTATAAACTCAATGCAAAAACTCTTGTGATTGAAAAGAAAATCAAGATGAGCGAAGGGGATAGTTTATTCTCTGATATCACGATGGACAGAGCAGAAGGAGTTTTCTATGTGCATCGCTTGAATTCCACTTCAAGTGGTTCCGGGAGTCGCATCGTGAAAGTGGACACAACCGGAAAAGTGTTGCGTACATTCATTTCTCCTGCAAGAAGTTATGGACTTGGTTTGGAATATGTTGATGGGAAACTTCTCGCTTCAGAGCGTGATGGAAAGCAATTGATTTATACGATTGACATTGAGACAGGTAAAGCAATTGATTCGGCGAATAATCCATATCGCTTGACATATGGTCCTCGTTGTATGGCTTATGATGGTTCAGAACATCTCTTTCAGATTTGTACTTTCTTCCCCGGCGGTGGCTCACTTTCTGCTGTACATGCGGTCAAATTCTCAAAGAGTAATTTGAGCAAAGAAATAGATAGAATCGATATTGAAGGTCCAAATGGATTATTGAATTTGCGTGGAATCGAATATGATCCTGAGGATAAAAATCTCTGGGTGAGCGCTTATGATGGTGCCATTTATAAGATAGCCGGTTTTGAAACCAAAACCATCAGCTCAGTTGATGAAGGAGTCATGGGACTCAATGCGATGATCAATGCAGACATATATCCCAATCCTGCAACCGAAACCGCATTCCTTACATTCACATTGCCACTTGGATTGAGTGAAGCGAAAGTAGAACTCTATGATATCTATGGCAATAAAGCCCTTGCTTTGTTCAATGGTTATGTAGAACCAATGTCACTCAAAACACTTTCTTTCTCTGTGAAAGATATGACATCCGGCATGTATTCTTTGATCATCTCATCGAAAGACGGACTCATTAGAACTTCGAAGAGCATCAGCATCCAGCGATAAGCTTTTTGGAATAAAGGTAAGCCCTCAAGAGAATATTCTTTTGAGGGCTTTTTTTATGGAAAGAGTCCAATCAACAATGTACTATTCAATTCAAATTTCAAATACGGATTTAGCGATATGATATGTTTGAACATGCGCATCCACGGTATGTTCGATGGGTTTGCTATAACCACCACCAAGTGCGAGAGAAACAGGAATGCCTTCTCTTTTTGCCCATTCAAACACCATGCGATCTCTTTCTGCAAGACCATTCATGGTAAGAGACAATCGACCAAGTGAATCCGTTTCCAATGGATCTGAGCCACCAAGATAAAATATGATATCAGGTTTATGTTCGGTGAAAGCGGGTAAATACGACTTCAATATCGTGCAATATTCATCATCACCAACGCCATCTTCCAATTCTATATCAACCGTTGATGGTACTTTAATGAAAGGGTAATTTTTTCTTCCGTGCATGCTGAAAATGAAAATCTGTGGTAAGTCTCCCAAGATTGCACTATTGCCATTTCCTTGATGTACATCCACATCAATGATGGCGATGCGATTGACCTTTCGAGCATTCAATAATCGAAGTGATGCAACTGCAATATCATTGAATACACAAAAACCTTCGCCGGCATCATATAATGCATGGTGCGTGCCACCTGCTAGATTCCCCGATATTCCTTCCTCAAGAGCATTTTCTGATGCGGATACCGCGCCTCCCACAGTTGCAAGAGAGCGTTTCACAAGACCAGCAGTCAATGGAAATCCGATCCTTCTCACAATCTTGGGATCTAGCGTCAAATCACATACTGATGCCACATAATTGGGATCATGTGCAAGCAACAATTCATCGGGCGAGAAAATAGGGGATTCGTGTAATTCAGTTGTATCAAGGATATTTCTATCCAATAATGCATCTCTGATCAATCTATACTTGGACATTGGAAATTTATGTCCATCGGGAAGGGGAATGGTATATGTGTCGGAATAAAAAACCTTCATGCATCAATTTCTTGGTGAATGAATGTATTTGTGTAGCAATAATGTATTCCACTGATTCTTTGCATCGGCTTGCTCATAGATCATGCCATCTACGATTCTACGCATGAGCTCAATGCCGAGTCCACCATAAGAGAAATTCTTGAAATATGACATCATGTCAGGGGATTTCACCGAATTGGGATCGAATGTCTTGGCATTGTCTTTGATTCGAATCCGACATAATCCATTCGAATATTCGACATCTATAATTAAGCGGGAAGCATTCAAATCTTTTCCATGAAGTATAATATTCGAACATGCTTCATCAACTGCAAGACATAATGATTGAGCAATGTTTGAATCTAATCCTTGTGTTGTCAATCGCTCAAAGACAAATGCTCGGATACCCGCCAATTCGTGCACTGAAGCACTTGCTGAATATATGCCCGGTTCCAACATCGTCATGATTCACCTCCGACTTGGAAGAGAGACAATGCCGATTCTGTGCTATCAACAATGCGATAGAGAATTGGAAAACCGAGTAAATCAAAAACGGTGTATACAGATTTTTGCATGGAGCAAAACACGAGATCACCACCATGTTTTCTGATTGCATCGATATGCTTCATGAAAATCCCCAGTCCTGCACTACTTATATAAGTCAAATCAGTACAGTCAATGATGATTTTATGAATTGCATCTGCGAGAGTTTTTTGGATTTCTTGATCAAGAATATTCGATGTGGATGCATCAAGATATCCATGCAATGATAGGATTCGTCCCTGATCAAATGCATGGACTTCAATGGAAAATGCTTGTTGTGTCTGCATGAAATTCATTCCTCTAAAGTATCGGTGAGGAAATACGACATATTGAACATGAAGTTACATGCACTTAGAAAATGACCGGATAGAGAGCCGGGTTGACTTCATGCATCATTGCATAAACTGTTTCAACAATATGTTCTGCTTCTGCTTTAGACCAGAAATTACCATCTGTTCCATAAGCAGGACGATGCTCTCTTGATGCCAATGTGATTGGTTTGGAATCGAGATATGCATAACCGTTTTGATGTTCAAGCACTTCCTGCATCATATATGCTGTGGTGCCACCGGGAACATCTTCATCAAAGAATAGAATGCGATTTGTTTTCTTGAGAGATTCCACTATAATCCCTGAGAGATCGAATGGCAAGAGTGTCTGCACATCGATTATTTCTACATCGATATTCAATTGAGCCAATTGCTCTGCCGCTTCGAGAGCGATTCTGCAACAAGCGCCATAAGTAACAATGGTGAGATCATTTCCATTGCGAAGAATCTCAGGCATGCCGAGAGGGACGTTATATTCGCCCATATTTGACGGCATTGCTTCTTTGAGTCTATAGCCATTCAATACTTCAATGATGAGTCCGGGTTCATCTGATTGCAATAGCGTTGCATACATCCCTGCCGCTTGGGTCATGTTTCTTGGCACGCATACATGAATGCCTCGTACGAGATTGATGATTCCGGCCATCGGACTTCCGCTATGCCAAACGCCTTCAAGTCTATGTCCGCGTGTGCGAATGATTGCAGGTGCTTTTTGTCCGCCACGCGTTCTCCATTGCACGGTCGCCAAATCATCACTCATCAATTGCAATGCATAGAGGAGATAATCCAGATATTGAATCTCAATGATTGGTTTGAGTCCTCGCATGGCAAGACCAATTCCTTGACCAAGTATCGTGGCCTCACGAATGCCAGTATCGGAAACGCGCAAGAGTCCATACTTTGCTTGCAATCCACTGAATCCTTGATTCACATCGCCCAATTGCCCTACATCTTCGCCGAATGCCACAATGCGTGGATCATTATTGAGATGATAATCAAAACATGCATTCATGATTTCCGAACCATTCACAAGTTGTGATTGTGCATCAATATGCGCTGGAATATGTTGTACTTTGAATGCTGATTCAGAACTTTCGCTGAACAAATGTGAAGAGTAGCGTTCGGTTTGAAGATCATTGAGTGACTTTTTCCATGCAATCAGTGCCTGTCTTGCCGGACCATTCATGGTTCTCGTCGCAAGCAATGCCTTGTGTACGATGCCCATGATATCTCTGCGGAAGGGTTCTCTGATTGTTTGCAAAGTCGAGAGCAATTGTTGCAATTCCAATTTGATTGATTGCTCATTGCATTCATTCATCAAGTTCTCGATATGCTGTGCAGCATTCGTCAAATCTCCCAGAATCGGCTCTTGATATGCTTTCCATGCTTCATCACGCCACGCTTTCACTCTCTTGATTGCATCTTGCTCAATGGTTTCAATTTCTTCGGAAGTAATAATTCCATGATTGATCAGCCAATCTTTCATGCGTGCAATGCCATCGAAATCCTGTTCCCATTGCAATCGTTCTTTCGATTTATATCGCTCATGACTTCCGGAAGTGGAATGTCCTTGAGGCTGAGTTACTTCAATCACATGTATGATTTGCGGAACATGTTCTGTTCTTGCTGTTTCACCGGCTTTTGCATAGACTTCGAGCAGTGCGGGATAATCCCATGCTTTTATGGTATGTACATCATATCCATCTTTGGTACCGGCTTTTCTTTGGAAGCCGGACAATAGTTCACCAACATTGGATTTTGTCATTTGGAATTCATTCGGAACAGAAATCCCATAGCCATCATCCCAGATGGAAATGACTGCAGGTGAGCGAAGAACTCCGATTGCATTCACAGATTCCCAGAACATTCCTTCGGCTGCACTTGCATTTCCAATTGTTCCCCAAGCAACTTCATTCCCATTCTTGCTGAATGAATTCATGTCCTTGAGCACATCTATGGAACGATAGAGTCTGGAAGCATATGCCAAACCAACGAGTCTCGGCATTTGTGAACCGGTAGGTGAGATGTCTGCTGAAGAGTTATACTGATCGATGAGTTTTTTCCATGATCCATCTGCATTCAAAGAACGCGTTGCAAAATGTCCATTCATCGATCTTCCCGCCGATGCGGGTTCTAGTTCAGAATCGGGAATAGCATATAATTGGGCAAAGAATTCTTTGACGGAAGACATGCCGAGTGCAAACATGAATGTCTGATCTCGATAATATCCCGATCTGAAATCGCCTTTCCGAAATGCTCTGGACCAAGCCAATTGCGGTAATTCTTTTCCATCTCCAAAGATTCCGAATTTTGCTTTACCCGAGAGAACTTCGCGTCTGCCGAGTAGGGAAGCTTGTCTGCTTTCAATTGCCAGTGTCAAATCTCTGATTAATTCTTCACGATTTAGTGGAAGAGTAACTTTGGATGATTTTTTTCCGGATTTGGATGACGATGTATTTTTAGATGCCATGATTGCCAAAAGTAGAGTTTTCTAAGATTGGCAAAGATACGGTCTATGCAGTGTATAACCAAAGCTGTGAATAAGCTCTTTGGAGAAGTGATTTTTGAGTAAAAAGGCGAGTTTTACGAAGAATATCCAAACTTTGATGGAAAAGGGTTTTGTGAAAGGTTTTGTGAAATTTCGGAAAAAACCTATCTTTGTGTTCCCTCATTTGCGGAAGTGGCGAAATGGCAGACGCACCATCTTGAGGGGGTGGCGCCTTCACTGGCGTACGGGTTCAAGTCCCGTCTTCCGCACATAAAGAGCTCCAATCTTCGATTGGGGCTTTTTTATTTTCCTTTTGAAACGCTCATTGCAGTGATGCCTGCAGTCATAAAGCATAAAGATAATACCCCGAAATATGCCATCAGAAGCCAATTCAAGGGAATTTCCATGATCCAAGGGAAAGAAGTGGAATAATGCATTCGTAGGAGTTGAGAGATTCCCGAACCGGATAGAATTCCGAGTGTACAAGCCGTGATGGCAAAAAGTAGATGTGGTATTGCAACAAATCCTCTTCCGGCACCGAGTGTTTGGAGTATGAACCACTCTGTTGGACTTTGAAGTAATTCTGCCCGAAAGACATATGATAGAAAACCCAAAGAAAGAATAAAAATACCTGTCGCACCGGCGAGTCCGAGGGTAAGTACCATCGAGCTACGGGCAAAAACTGCTCCTACGGCTTGGGCATTAAAGACAGTCTGTTCCACAATTTCTTTCTGTTTTAGGTCCGCCAATATGAAACTTACCGTCTGATGATCGTAAAAGTCGGGTTTGAGTGCAAAGGAAATTGACCATTGAAATGGACTTTCAGCAAATAATGCATCCGTATCTTCACCTAATTCTTTTTCAAATTCAATGGTTGCAAGGGTAGGAGAGATCACTTTCACATGCTGAATCTGTTGATACTCTCTCAGGGATTGAGCCAATGAGAATATGCGAGTCGTATCCATATCTTTTCTGATTATCACGGACAGTTCAAGATTTGATGCCAATCTGTCCTGTTCTTTGGTGAGTCCGAAATATGCTGTGACTGCCCAAATGGTTGTCAGGGACAGAATGATGGAAATCACCAGAATACGCAGAAAAGGGAGCGCTCTTCTGCGAATCAAAGTGCCTGCTCTATGTAAATAATATTCACTACTCATGATAGAATATCAAGCCCATTCAAATGAATTTCGAATTCTTTGCATGTCATATCCCGCTCCAATCGCCGCGATAAGTTTAATTCTGGCCTTCTGACCATTTAAATAGTCAGCAAAAATGATGCCTGCATCATATAAATGTTTCCCTGCACCTTCATACGCATAAATATGTTCGATTCTGCCTACTGGACATCGAGAGGTCAATACAGTCGGAATACCTTGTTCAACTGCTTTTTTGAGTGCATAAAAGACCGGCGGTGGAACATTCCCCACGCCAAATGCTTCAATGACAATCCCGGAAACACCATGCTCCAAGGCGCATTCAATGAGCATTGCATCCATTCCTGCATAGCATTTAAGAAGCGGAATATTTCCGGGTAATTGTTTCATATCAAAAAATTCTCTTCGAACCGGCTTGCGATACATCATCACGGTGCCATTGACAAGTCGACCTATCGGACCAAAATCAAAACTCGCGAAGGTATTTAATTGATTGGTGTCTGTTTTTGTGGCTTCCGAGGCAGCATTGATGGTATCTCCCAAACATAATAATACTCCATAACCAATGGCTTCTTTACTGCCGGCAAGAATCAATGCATCACGAAGATTACGTGGACCATCCCAATCCGGCTCGCTGGAATTACGCATCGCGCCGATCACGATGATGGGTTTTTCTGTTTGAACCGTACAGTCGAGAAAATATGCGGTTTCTTCCAAAGTATCGGTTCCATGTGTCACGATGATTCCGTCGATATCTTCTCTTAGAACAAAGCTTTTGATTTGTTTGGACAAAGAAAACATGATATCGGGTGTCATGTGAGGTCCCGGCAATTGACCAAACTCAATCACTTCAAAATCGGCCAAATCATCGATATCACTTATGGTATCAATGATTTGTGTTGCGGAAAGTGCTGGTACTATGCCACCAAAGCCTTCGTCCACACGCATGGAAATTGTTCCGCCCGTAAAAAAAATGGCAATTCTAGGTTTCATATGGTAAAAGGGAGAAAATTCAGACTGATTTGACCCAAAAATACAAATACCATGCCTTTATTCTCATTTTAGCCATATTTCACTAACTTGCAATAGGGTGGATACAATGGAACCCGAAACAAAGTGAGTTCTGTTGTGTCATTGTACTAAACATTCGCAGCACAATCATGCATTCATTCAATACTCGTTTATTTGGCATCATGTTTTTTTTACTGGGCATTTTTGCCTTGCAAGAAATGAATGCACAGGAAAAAGACAGCAGGGGAAAAGACTTCTGGTTTACATTCATTCCGAATTTACATGTCAATAGTCCTTCAACAGATTCACTCTATATCTATATAGCCGCCTCAGAACCCACAAGTGGTCGACTTCGCTATAAAGGTCGTAATGGTAATTGGCAGAATATTGATTTTGCGATAACTGATCCCGCCATCGTTTTTACACATAGAGTTCATTGGTCGCAGTATGAATTGCAAGGAATTTATCCCTCAGGCGGCCAATCATCAATAAATGACCAAGAGCAAAGAGTTGCCGAGAATGTATTCCATGTCACTGCAGACAAAGAAGTGAGTGTATATGCACTAAATCAAGCTTCCACAACGAGTGATGCTTTCTTGGTTCTTCCAACTGATGCACTTGGCGAAGACTATTATGTGTTGACATATAATTCCGATAGACAAGGTAGCGGTATTATTCCAAGTAATTCTTCGACTCCATCTGAGTTTGCCATTGTGGCAACTGAGGATGGAACCGATATTACAATCAATCCCTCTGCTCCAACAGCAAGAAATGGAAGTGCCAATATCATTCTGGCTAGATTGGATCAAGGACAATCATTATTGGTGCAAGCTGATTTATCTGCAGGAGATGGTTCTGGTGACTTGACAGGTTCGAGAGTGCAGGCAAGTAAACCCATTGCTTTGTTTGCAGGACAACAAAGAGCAAGAATCCCCATCAAAAATAATGAACTCTCATCGCGCGATCATATCGTTGAGCAATTGCCGAGTGTTGACACATGGGGTAGAACGGCAATCGTCGTTCCATTCCCGAAGCCATATAATGCGACAAATCTTTCTCAAGATATCTATAGAGTTATAGCTGCTTATGACAGTACGGATATTTTGATCAATGGAATCAAAACAACTACACTGTCAAAAGGAGGGATCTATCAGTCAGTCCTTACCGTACCACAAGTGATCACTTCAAATAAGTCCATCATGGTGTCTCAGTATAAGAAGACTTCGGGAGCATCTTCCTCCTCAAATACTGATTATAATGGTGATCCGATGATGATGCTTGTTCCACCAAGTGATCAATTCCAAGACAGTTATCGTTTTGTAAGTATTCAGGCAGTGAATTTTGCGAATGGTTTCTTCTATGATCAAGGATATGATGAACAGTGGATTACCATCGTGATGCCCAATTCAGCAGTATCAAGCACAAGATTGGATGGCCAATTGATTGGTTCTATTTCGGGTTTCGCGGCAAGTGCAATCGCAGGAACGAATTTCTCATATTCATGGCTTCGTGTCACCGATGGTGTGCATACTGTTACATCAAATGAAAGAGTTGGGATTTATGTCTATGGCTATGGCCGCGCCAATTCCTATGGATATGTGGGTGGCATGAGCTTCAGAAGTTTCGATTTCAATCCACCGCAAATAACAGGCAAGCAGGACTGTCGTGATTTTATCGGAATGATTTATGACACCGTTGCGGGCGATTCACGCATCACTCAGGTATTGGAAGAAAAAGGTTCTGCAAAGAATATCAAGAGTTTCACATATAATTTCACGCCACCGCAAGATTCGGTCATGTTTAAAGTCGCTCTGCAAGATCCCTATCAAGATGGCGCAATCACAGTGACTGCACTTGATTCCGTATTACAAAAAACTACTTTGCCGATTCGCATAAAGGGATTTACTGTTTCCAG
>DBCJ01000008.1:0-8424 GCA_002293005.1 Ignavibacteria bacterium UBA961
CGTTCCGCAGATATAATCATTCGCGGCTTCGATTTCTGCTTTGGTATAACCCAATGCCTTGAGCATATCAAAGGAATAATCATTTAATTGATCATCTGTAAAGCCGAGTGACTTGCAGAATTCTTCACCGAAAGTCCATTTGTTGAATGCAAATTTCACATCAAACACATTATCCAGTTGACTATTTACTGCTTCAATCTTCTCATCGGTAAAGCCTTTTTCTTTGAGACTTTGACGATTGATTGCAGGACATCCGACCAATGTGCCATGTCCTTTGCAGTATTTCTCGATATCATCAATTTGTGCTTCGGTATAACCCAAATTCACGAGTGCTTTATGCACGGATTGATTCACGATCTTGAAATATCCGCCACCGGACAATTTTTTGAATTTAACGATTGCAAAATCCGGTTCGATACCTGTTGTATCACAATCCATCACAAGACCGATTGTACCGGTTGGTGCAATCACGGATACTTGAGCATTGCGATAGCCGAATTCCTCGCCGAGTGCAAGGGCTTTATCCCAAGCTTGTTGGGCTGCAGTGATCAAATCTTCTGAAACGAATGTTGGATCAATTCCCATTGGGAAAATCGTGAGGGCTTCATAATCTGCATTCGCTGAATTATATGCAGCCAAACGATGATTGCGAATTACGCGGAGCATATGATCTTTATTTGCTTCATAACGAGGGAATGGCTTGACATCGCGCGCCATTTCAGCACTTGCTGCATAGGATTCACCGGTCATGATCGCAGTGATTGCACCGCACATTGCCAATGCCTCAGGTGAGTCATATGGAATGCCATTGATCATGAGGATGGTGCCAAGATTTGCATAACCCAAACCAAGTGTACGGAAATCATAACTGCGTTGAGCAATATTCTTGGATGGGAAATGTGCCATCAATACGGAAATCTCAAGGACGATTGTCCAAAGACGGGTCGCATGACGGAAATCATCAATACGGAATGCACCTTCTTCATTGATGAATGTGCCAAGATTCAAGCTTGCAAGATTGCATGCCGTATCATCGAGGAACATATATTCAGAACATGGGTTTGAGCCATTGATTCGACCATCAACCGGACATGTATGCCACTCATTGATTGTGGTGTCATATTGCAATCCGGGATCAGCCGATTGCCATGCACTGAGATTGATTTTATTCCAAAGATGGCGTGCTTTCACGGTGCGTGCAATACCTTTGCTCGTGCGCCATGTAAGATTCCAATCTTCATCATTCTCGACTGCTTTCATGAAGGCATTTGTCACGCGGACTGAATTGTTTGAATTCTGTCCGCTGACAGTGACATATGCTTCTGATTCATAATGCGTGTCAAATGTCTCAAAATTGAGTGAGGTAAATCCTTGCTCAACAAGAGAAAGAACACGGAAAATATAACTCATCGGAACACCGCGATGCAATGCATTTTGGATGAGTGTATTCAATTGATCATTGGTTTTGCGATCCGCGCCATTGGCAACCGCTTCTTCAACGATGGCTTTCAAAAATGTGGACGACACTTTGGAGCCCGCAACGAGGGATGCTACTTTGTCCTCTTCACGAGCTTTCCATTCGATAAATTCCTCTATATCCGGGTGATCGATATCGACAATCACCATTTTGGCCGCACGCCTTGTAGTTCCTCCTGATTTGATTGCTCCGGCCGCCCTGTCGAAGATCTTGAGGAAACTCATTAGACCGGAAGAGTTGCCTCCACCGGACAATTTCTCGCCCTTGCCACGAAGATTCGAAAAGTTCGAACCAGTGCCTGAGCCATATTTGAAGATACGAGCTTCACGAGTCACGAGATCGAAAATGCCGCCTTCATTCACCAAATCATCGCTGACTGATTGAATGAAGCATGCATGCGCCTGTGCACGTGAGTATGCATCTTGTGAAAGTGTCAATTTTCCGGACTTGGGGTCCACATAGTGATGACCCTGAGCGCTCCCGGTAATGCCATATGCGAAATGAAGACCTGTATTGAACCATTGCGGTGAATTCGGTGCAGACATTTGCTTGAGAAGCATATATGAAATCTCATCATAAAATGCTTCGGCATCTTTCTTGGAATCAAAATATCCGTGCTTCTCACCCCAATATCTCCAGCATCCCGCCAAGCGATGAACAACTTGTTTGATGGATGATTCAGGACCGGTGACCTGCTCGCCATTTTCATTCAATTGCGGAGTTCCATCAGCGTTGAATTGAGGAACACCCGCTTTACGAAAATACTTTTGAGCCAGAATGTCGGTAGCCACTTGGGACCACTGAGCCGGGACTTCTATATTATCCATCTGGAATACGGTAGAACCATCCGTATTGCGCAATACGGATGAACGCATGGTATATTCAACTTGGTCAAATGGACTCTGTCCCGCCTGGGTAAAGCGTCGCACTATATTCATGTCAGTGCCTCTTAAGAAAAAGGTGTTTTTTGAGGTAAATATGCTGCTTTCGGATTGGGGAAATCCGGAGAGCAAATTAGCTGAAAAAACTAGAATCACAAAATGGATTCTATATGTTATCAAATAGAAATTTCAAATACTTATTGCGGAATGGCGTATTCCCGCGAATTTCATCTTCGGTGATGTGCTGTGGGAGGCATAAACACCAAAATTTCCTCACCCGGTTCCAAGTGAATCGGATTAATTCAATCTTCCAAGAGGTAGATTTTTATCATTTGGGGGAGGCAATTTCTTTATGCTGCTTTGCCGTGATTCAAAACTACATTTTTGACTTACATGAACAATACTTGTGGAAAACTTTTGCGAATGTGAACAAGAATATTTGACTTGCTTGAAATTGTTGATTTTATGCGGGTTTCAGGGCTTTTATCATACAACTCACTGCATGATTTCGTGATAGGTTTTTGCGTGATATTTTTTGTTGAGTGACCATGGGAAATCTTCGATTGTTTTGTTCGTCTTTGGGGCGCGTTTTTCGTAGATTTACGCAAGAATTAATGGGTAATTTCAGGTTTACACATGTTTTATAGAATCAGTGTTTTTTCCATTATGCTTTGGGCATTGTTGGCTTGGGAATTTCCCATGCATGCTCAACAATTTGGAAAAAACAAGGTTCAATACAGGGACTTTTCTTGGAAATTCATCAAGACAAAACATTTCGATGTGTACTTTCATGAGGAAGGGGAATATCTAGCTCGTTATGCGGGAATTCATGCCGAAAGAGCGCTTACTTCGATTCAAGACAGATTGAAATATTCCATCTCAAAAAGAATTTCTCTGATTGTTTATAATTCTCATAATGATTTTCAGCAAACGAATGTCGTTGGTGAGTTTATGCCCGAAGGTGTGGGTGGTGTCACTGAATTATTCAAGAATCGCGTGACGCTTCCATTTGAAGGTCGCTATGATCAATTCAGACATGTGATACATCATGAACTTGTGCATGCAGTGATCAATGACATGTTTTATGGTGGTTCGGTGCAAAGCATGATTTCTAATAATATTCGTACTGAATTGCCTCTTTGGATGAATGAAGGCTTTGCCGAATATGAGGGGAATGGTGGTTATGACACAAAAACAGACATGTTCATGCGTGATATCGCATTGAGTGAGTATGTGAAGGGATTTGATAATCTCACCGGATATTATGCATATCGTGGCGGACAAGCTTTCTATTGGTATGTGGCTGAAAAATATGGTGAAAGAAAAATCGGTGAATTGTTGAATAGACTTCGTACTTCAGGCACTCTTGAAAATGCATTCAAGGGATCATTTGGTAAATCAGTTGAGGATTTCTCTGAGGAATGGGTCAGGGAAATGAAGAAAAAATATCTACCGGATCTTGAGAAGTTTGAGAATCTGGATGATATGGCCATTCGCATCACGAATCATAAAAAAGATCAGAGCTTTTATAATTCCTCACCCGCGCTCTCTCCATCGGGAGATACACTCGCTTTCATTTCCAATCGCGATGGACAATTCGGTGTTTTTCTTATGCAATTGAATGCGAAAGTCAAAGAACCAATTGAATTGATTAGCAGTGGAAGAGCGGTGGATTTTGAGGAATTGAATATTCTCACACCGGGAATATCTTGGTCGCCAAATGGAAAAAAGATTGCGATCTCGGCGAAGTCAGGTGGTGAAGATGCACTCTATATTGTGGATGTGCAGTCCGGTGATTATGTAAAACATGAATTCGGCATCAAGACTGTTACTTCAGCTATTTGGTCTCCCGATGGGGCATCGATCGCCTTTGTGGGAAGTGTCGCCGAGCAAATGGACATCTGGATTTTTGATGTGAAAACAGGGAGCATTTCCCGTGTTACAGATGATGTGTTTTCCGATTCACATCCTGTTTGGTCCCCTGACTCACGCATCATCTATTTTGTGTCTGATCGAGATGATTATGTGAATGGCTCATTTAAAGCTGAAGATTTCAATATGTGGAAACATAATGAACGAATATCGGATATCTATCAAATTGATATTGAAACTGGATTGATGGGTCGTTTGACATTTGATCCGACTTCCGATAAAACTTCACTTGCAGTCACGAATAAGGGTGCTTCATTGGTATTTGTTTCCGACAATAATGGCATCGGAAATCTCTATGAATTACAACTCGAATCCGCGAAACTCATACCGCGCACGAATGCGCTCAATGGCATAACGCAATTGTCCATGAGCATGGATGGATCGACATTGGTATTCACCTCGCAAAACAATGGTGGATATGATTTGTTTCAAATGCGCTATCCATTGGAGCGCAGAGCTTATGATTCACTCCCATTGACCAAATTCAAGATGTCCAAGAGAGAAGCTGGAATAGGTGCAAATCCCAAAGAAGAAATCGTGCGATATTCTGAACCGCAAGAACTCAAAGGATATGGTCAGGGAATCGAGATCGAATTTTCCAGGCAGCAACTCATTCAGCCGAATCAGGACATTGCACGATATCAACAAGATGAATTGCCTTCTCCAATACTTGGAATAGCAAGAGCTAAGATGGAGGAAGAAATCGCGGATCCGATGAAAACTCCCGCGCAAGAGTATAAAATTGCTTTCTCGAATGATGTGATTTTGGCGAATGCGGGTGTAAATACATTCTGGGGTTATCAAGGCGTGGCACAAATGCTGTTCAGTGATTTGCTGGGTGATCATCAAATCTATGTGCAAGCCAATTTGTTCTTTGATATCAGAAATAGCAATTTCTTTTTTTCCTATTCATATCTCCCGAATATCATAGACTGGCAAATCACGGCAAATCATAATGTGGGATATGGTTTAGTGCGAAGCGACAATGCACCATATGATTATTTCTATCGTTTTAGAAATTATGGTATCGGTGGCATTGCATCATTGCCAACTTCTCGCTTCCGTCGCTTTGAGCTCGGCATGAATTATATGCATCTCACAAAAGAGAATATTGAATTTCCGCAAGAGCCGATAACATCGCGTGATATGATTGTTGGCAAAACAGGTATGGTGTATGACAATACATTGCCAGGATGGTATGGTCCAAATCGAGGAACGCGTTATTCGATGTCACTCCAAGCGGCACCAAAGCTACAAGAATCCGGATTGGGTCTTGCGGTGCTCGACATGGATTTCAGGCAGTATTTCACACTTACGGAAAATTTCCTCTTCCTTGCTTTGCGTGGTGCAGGTGGAATTGGTACGAGCACGAATCCTGATCAGCAATTCTTCTTTCTTGGTGGAACCGATAATTGGATTAATCGCTCTTTTGCTCGAGGTACATTGCCATTCAGAAGTCCTGAAGATTTTGCATTTCTGAATTATGTGCTTCCGCTTCGTGGCTGGGATGTGAATGAGCGATTCGGAAGACAATATGTGATGATGAATGCGGAATTGCGTTTCCCTTTGTTTACGGCATTATTGGCAGGACCTGTTCCTGTATTATTCCAAGCATTTCAGGGTTCACTTTTCATGGATATTGGAACCGCATGGAGTGATACTGTTTCATGGAATCTTGCACAAAGCGGAGATTATGCGCGTTTTCGCTATCCGGATTCGGGTGATTTGATGATGAGTATGGGTGTGGGCATTCGATCATTTCTCTTTGGATTACCCATTCGTCTTGACATTGCTTGGAGAAATGAACATCTCGGTTGGTCCGTACCACAATGGCTTGTATCACTCGGCGGTGATTTTTAAAAGTTCTCTTCTTTTAGAATTGAATCTCGGATGACTTCTCTCTCCTTCGAAGATGCGATATCAGGTTCCTTTGTTGATCGCATGAATGTGTATACAGGTTTTGTTTGAATCAGGCGACCATTATAAAAAGCACATTGCAGAAAAAATGCTCTTCGGACTTCAGGTTTATAAGTTTGATCAAAGAGAAAATTCCCCGTTCCATAAAATAGCATCTTCCCTTTATGCATTCCGATTTCTTGCACGACATGTGCTTGTGAACCAATGAGAATATCTGCTCCATAATCAATCAGTCTTTTTGAAATTGCTCTCTGGGCAGTATGTGGTGTATATCCATCGACTTCACTGAATTGCATGCAAGCGATTATTATATTAATTCCCATCTTTCGCAGAGAGTCAATCATGGATTTTGCTTTTGCATCTGAATATCGATTGGCTCCAGGACCCGCACCGGCACATTCACCGAGTGGACATCGTTCATTGAATCCAATCCATGCGATGCGAGTTGAATCTTTGAGTGTGAAAATAAGCGGTGTATTTGCTTCTTCAGCATTTGCACCTCCGCCAAAGTATTTCATATCATTCTGTTTATACCAATTCAATGCCTTGAGATATGGTGGGATACCTCGATCCAGATTATGATTACCGGTAAGCTCAATGATATTTGCTCGCAAGGCTTTGAGCACATCCATGTGTTTGGTTTTCGTGAGAAAGGAGAGTCGCATTCCGGCATAAGAACAAGTATCATCAATCGATACTTCATTACTAATATGTACAAGCTCTGATGATGCAAAGTATGGCTTGATATATTGGACATATTTTTCAATTGGATTTCTGTCGAGATAGATTCCCGTGGAACGCGTCAGAGCAGTCACGCCTGTGTGAATATATTTCGTGATATGCTTCTCGAATGAAAAAGCATGTTTTGATTTCAAGTGGAGTGGATAATTTTTTGGATTCGTGAAATAATCCATGGAATCAATTGCAAGAGGAAGGAAGCGATTGGAAAGCGAATCAATGCTCAACAGAATGAGATTATTTCGAGAGCGATCATTCCAATCTTGCAATGACTGAATGCGGGGTTGATCAATATTCCAATTGGATTTCACGAAATCTCGAATATCACTTGTTATCGTGATTTTGCCGGACCTCACACCTTGAATTATCTCATTCATGCTGATGGAAGTCTGATCGTGAAGATATGTACCTACTATGAAAAGTGGGATACTGTCATTGATTGTACTTATTGATTCAATTTGAATCTGTTCTTTTGGCTTTTCGCTCTTGCAGGATTGACATTGCAGTACTAAGATCGAAAAAAAGAATAGTAAAAAGATGCCGTTCATGAAGAGTTCCCCGGCGATATGGATAAGATTATTGTTTCAAAAGCAAATACAATGCAATCACTCCAGCGATGATTCCGATGAATGTATAGAGTGTCGTAATGCCGGACATCACGACGATCGGTTGAGCAATCACAGGAGACAAAAATTGTCCGAGATAGAGAGAAGATGTGATGACCCCAACAGATCTTCCGCGCAGTGGCGGTGCCGCAATGCTGATCACCCAGAGTCGCATTGATGGCATGAGAAGCCCGATTCCTGCACCTGCAAATAATGCAAAGACTATAGTAATGAAGAAAGTGTTTGCAATGGAGAGTCCTAAAAATCCCATTGCGAGCAATGCAAATGCTCTTCCACCCAATCCCGAAAAATGATGAAGTCGTTTAAGATATGGCATTGCATAAGATGAAAAACCTCCGGCCAAAGTCGCAAGTGATACCACTGCTCCTGCTTTTGCCGGTGAATCAATCCCATGGAGTGCAAGAAGGAATGGTAATTGCGTCGGAATGGCATAGAAAAAGACCATTCCGGCAAATACGATCAATCCGATTCCTGCAATGTGAATCGGTTTTCCATATTGCATATCAATTGAATTAGATTTACCGACATTATTGAGATATGCTTCCTTTTCAAGATGCACATTTGGCTCATGTATGAAGAAATATGCAGGAATGGCGAGTATGAATGCAAGTGCATAGAGCGAGAATGGATAACGCCAACTCATGAGTGCAAGAAATCCTGCTAGGGCAACAAAAATCACTCCACCGAATGAGATGAATGTTCCTTGCAGACCCAGCATTTTATTGCGCTCTTCGCCCATATAATAATCTGCGATCAGGGTTTGAGCTGATGTCATGATTCCGGCAACGCCAAGTCCCAAACATGCTCTTGCGATGATGAAATGTTGCAGACTTTCAAGATAAAGTCCTGTAGT
>DBCJ01000008.1:8488-8966 GCA_002293005.1 Ignavibacteria bacterium UBA961
CCTTTATCAATGATCATTCCCGCAATGGGAGCAAAAAATGCAATGATCAAGCTCGGGACTGTGAGCATGAGTTTTACGAGAAACTCGGCATTCTCGATTGACTTGAATGCTTCGGCAATTTTGGGTAAGGCAGGAGAAATGGCTGATACAGACATCACCGTTAAACTGCTTGCCATGAGCAAAACAATTTTGCTTCTTAGCGTGAGTGTATTCATTTCTGCATTCCAATATACATCGCTATACAGAGTATGATGCCGAATGCGAAGAGATGAATGGCGGTTTTGAATACATAAGGATTCAATTTCTCTTTCTCAGTTTTGAGTACGCCTCTCGTGAGATATACAGCAAATGGAAGCAAAATCCACGGCATAAGATATACAGCATTGTCCTGCATGCGTGCAAGAAGAAAGAGCGATCCATAACTGAGTATCATGAGCAGGGCATAGAGCAATCGAGACTTCTTCTCACCAAGCATCAC
>DBCJ01000102.1:0-4014 GCA_002293005.1 Ignavibacteria bacterium UBA961
GCAAATGATCAAGCTTCGGGTCTCATGGTCGGGAAAAAGAGTACATCTCTGATTGATTCCTGACCGGTGAGCAACATAACCAATCGATCTATGCCGATGCCGAGTCCTGCGGTTGGAGGCATTCCGACTTCGATTGCCTGAAGAAAGTCTTCATCCAATACCATGGCTTCCTCATCTCCGCCTGCTCTGTCAAGGGCTTGATCTTCTAGTCTTTTGCGTTGATCAACCGGATCATTCAATTCAGTAAAGCAATTCGCGATTTCATTTCCATTGATGAATAACTCAAAGCGTTCGACGAGTCCTTCTTCACTGCGATGTGCTTTTGCAAGTGGTGACATTTCAACGGGATAATCCATCACGAATGTGGGTTGAATGAGATGATGCTCCACTTTTTGCGAGAAGATTTCATCGAGAATTTTCATGGCCGTTGCATCAGAAGCGACCTCAACATTGAGTGATCGTGCGGCTTGCAAGAGTTCGGCTCTATTCAATCCACGAAGATTCATCCCCGCATATTCTTGAAACAGATCGAACATTTTCGCTCTTCTAAAAGGCCCCGAGAATGAAATCTCATGCTCTCCAATCATGATCTCTCTTTTGCCAAGTGCTTTGTCTGCAATGGTTTGGAAGAGATCTTCCACCATGTCCATCATCCAGTAATAATCTTTGTATGCAATGTAAATTTCCATCATGGTGAATTCGGGATTATGGGTTCTGTCCATCCCCTCATTTCGGAAATTCTTGCTGATTTCATAGACGCCTTCAAATCCACCAACGATCAATCTTTTGAGGTATAATTCAATTGCGATGCGCAAATACAAGTCAAAATCCAGCGCATTATGATGCGTGATGAATGGTCTTGCGGATGCACCTCCATAGAGTGGTTGCAGGATGGGTGTTTCCACTTCCATCCAGCCATGATCATCGAAGTAGCGTCTCATTGCACTGATGATCATCGATCTTTTTTCAAAAACATGACGAATTTCGGGATTAACAATCAGATCCACATAACGCTTGCGATAGCGTAATTCTTTATCAGAAAAAGCATCGTACACAATCTTATTGCCATCTGCATCCGTTTCTTCTTTGGCAATTGGGATTGGTCTCAGTGATTTTGTGAGCAATGCCGCCTCGCGAGCATGCACGCTGATCTCACCCATGCGGGTGCGAAACACATAACCTTTGATTCCTATGATATCCCCGATGTCCAGCAGATTGATACAAGTATAAAAATCAGGCAATTCATCTTGTTTTACATAAATCTGAATTCGGCCTTGTTGATCTTGTATGGTTGCGAATGTTGCTTTTCCCATCTTTCTGATGGCCATGATTCTCCCGGCAACAGATACTTCCGAGAATGTTTCGGGATTTTCATCAGAATAATGGGAGTGAATCTCCAGGGAGGAATGAGTTCTTTCGAATACATGTGGATATGGGTCAATTCCCCGACTTCTCAGTTCATGTAATTCTTCAAATCTTCTTTGTTCTTGATCATTTCTGCTATACTGACTCATGAAAACACTCTTTCTTGGTAAAATTTCGCGTAAAAAACTGTTCAAATCTACATAATTCACAGAGGATTTCATGAAATCCATAGGAATTATACCACAGTAATTTCGTAAGTTGCGGGCCGTTGAAAAG
The DNA here is from genome assembly GCA_002293005.1 of Ignavibacteria bacterium UBA961. GTDB lineage: Bacteria > Bacteroidota > Ignavibacteria > Kapaibacteriales > UBA961 > UBA961. Next base: position 1,642 of record DBCJ01000102.1, read on the forward strand.
TCTGTGATCAAATTTTTCGATCACTATTAATGCATCATCTCATAGGTCGTATTTGGAAAATACATCATCGAATAAAGGGGCGGGAGATTCCCAAAACAGGCCCACACAAAGCAGTGGACCGATGCGTTCTCAATCTTCTTCACCCAGTGGAGGATTTCGTGGTCCAAGGCCACCGATGTCAGGTTCAAGGCCTCCTGGTCCTCGTCCTTCGGGTCCTCGCGGTCCTAGAGATCGTGACCAAATGCCTGAAAAGCAGCGTAAGAATCGCATCAATGAGGAAATCCGCGTACCGGAAGTCAGAGTCGTTGATGAAGACGGAGCCATGCTTGGAGTAATGGCCACACGCGAAGCGATTGAATTAGCTTATGAGAGAGAAAAAGATTTGGTTGAGATAGCTCAGCAGGCGAATCCTCCGGTGTGTAAGATCATCGATTATGGAAAATTCGCATATGAGCAACAAAAAAGAGAAAAATTAGCCAAGAAGGCACAGCATCATGCCCAATTGAAGGAAGTTCGATTCAAATGGCGTACGGATACCCATGATTTCGACTTCAAAACAAGGCATGCTCGTGAATTTTTGGGTGAAGGACATAAAGTAAAAGCCACTGTGATGTTCAAAGGTCGTGAGATCATGCATCAAGGAATCGGACTTGCACTCTTGGAGCGCTTTGTCGCAGCCCTAGAGGATTGTTCTAGAGTAGATCAAGCAATTCATCCTGAAGGCAGAACATTGTCGGTGATTCTTGCACCTGATAAGGTGGTCAAGAAAACCAAAAAAGAAAAATCTTCAGACGAAGAATAAAAGAAGGAATGACTTTGCATGAAGTCATTTATATTTTTTCACAATTTCAGGTGTGAACAATGCCTAAAATGAAAACGAATAGTGGTGCGAAGAAGCGCTTTACACCGACAGGATCTGGTAAGATTCGTCGCAATCGCGCTTTCAAGAATCACATTCTGACCCATAAGTCACGCAAGCGTAAGCGTAATTTGCGTCAATCGGCACTCGTTAATGTTGCCGACGAGCAAAATATCAAGCGTCTGCTTTGTCTGCGCTAACAAGCGCATCGCATTTCTTATGAAATGCATTTGGTTGGTTCATCGGGATTTAGCGAAGCTCCCCTTTGACCGCTTTTATTCAACAATTCATGTAGGAGGGCATCATGCCACGTTCCACGCATAAAGTAGCATCGCATCGCCGCCGTCGCAAGTTTATTAAACTTGCAAAAGGATACTGGGGCGCGCGTAGCAAAGTTTGGACAATTGCCAAGAATCATATCGAGAAAGGTTTGCAATATGCATACCGTGATCGTCGCAATAAGAAGCGTACATTCCGCAGATTGTGGATTGTCCGTATCAATGCAGGCGCTCGTTTGAATGGCACAACGTATTCACGCTTGATGCATGCACTCAAGCAAAAGAATATATCCATCAATCGCAAGGTATTAGCCGATTTGGCAGCAAATCAGCCATCCATTTTCAAGCGCATCGTGCGCTCGGCAATTGGATAATCTTTGTGATTTCCGTATGTTCGAGGCGTTCTTAGGAACGCCTTTTTTTATGTTAATACATCATGATTCCAATGATTGAAACCATATCCGAATTACGAAAAGAGATAGAACTCGATCTACAAAGCATCAAAGACCCTGCTTCTTTGGAAGTCTTCAGACTCAAGCATCTTGTCAAGAAAGGAACAATTCAAGCACTGATTGATGGTATGCGTGCAGTTCCCAAGGAAGACAAGCCTGCAATTGGAAAAGTTCTCAATGAATTCCGTCAATTTGTTGATGGATCATTTGCGCAGGCAAAAGAGGATATTGAGCAAAAGGATGCCGGAGTGGATTCTATTGATGTGACATTACCGGGAAGAATCCCGACATTAGGTCATGTGCACCCCATTCGAAAAACGCTTGATCGTATCACTGAGATTTTTGTCGGCATGGGGTTTTCGGTCGCAGAGGGTATTGACATCGAAGATGATTATCATAATTATGAAGCATTGAATTTTCCGGCAGATCATCCTGCGCGTGATATGCAGGACACCTTTTTCATAGATGATCCGCGCGGTGATATCATGTTACGGTCCCATACCTCACCTGTGCAGATTCGCATGATGAAACATCATGCTCCGCCAATCAGATCCATCATGCCTGGAAGAGTATATAGAAATGAAGCGGTTACAGCTCGTTCACTCGCTGAATTTCATCAGATTGAGGGTTTGTACATTGATAAAGGTGTGACTTTTGCTGATTTGAAGGGAACAGTGATTTCATTTGCAAAGCAGATGTATGGTGAACATTCGAAATTTAAATTCCGTCCATCATATTTTCCATTCACTGAACCAAGTGCAGAGGTTGATATCACATGTTATCT
>DBCJ01000102.1:4084-6693 GCA_002293005.1 Ignavibacteria bacterium UBA961
GGAATGGTACATCCAAATGTGTTGAAGAATTGCGGAATCGATCCTGAGATATATTCCGGTTTTGCATTCGGCTTCGGCATAGAAAGGGTTACCATGCTTGCGACTGGAATTGATGATATTCGCGCACTCTATGAGAATGACATGCGCATCTTAAAACAATTTTAGGATTCGACATGAGCATTATCATTGCTGATTCCATCATAAAATCATATTCCATGCATTCGATGCATGATACTCCTGTGTTGAAAGGCCTCTCATTGACAATTGAGCAAGGTGAGTTCATTGCATTTATGGGTCCTTCCGGCGCCGGAAAAAGTACGCTACTCCATATCCTCGGATTACTCGATTTTCCGGATTCCGGCTCTATTCAATATGAATTATCTGAGAATGTCTTTTCTCAATCATCGATGAAGAAAGGAAAATCTGCAGAGTTGAGGAATAAGCATATCGGCTTCATTTTTCAATTCCATCATTTATTGCCCGAATTCACTGCTTTGGAGAATATCATGATGCCGGCATTGATCGGTGGAATGGCAATGACAAAGGCAAAGAGTAAGGCAATGACATTGGCTGAACAGGTTGGTATGTCACATCGAATTGAGCATCGACCTTCTGAATTATCCGGTGGAGAACAACAACGCATAGCAATAGCAAGATCTTTGATGAATGATCCTGAAATTATCATCGCGGATGAACCGACTGGAAATTTGGATTCAGCAAATACGATTGCAGTATTGGAATTGATTCGAAAGATCAGACAAGAGCGATCACTTACTTTACTCATAGCCACGCATAGCATGGATGTTGCGAGAATGGCTGAAAGAATCATCACGCTTCGAGATGGAGTTATTTCATCGGAAGTTCGCACGCAAGCAAATACAATGCAATCATAATTTAATGAAAGACTTAGCTTCCAATATCGCTTTCTATATTCGCGCCTTTCTGATTGTAATTGCAACCATTGTATATTCTCTTGTTGCTTTATTCCTGGGAATGATCGGTATTAGATCCGCATATTTTTTCTGCTCCAAGAATTGGTCTTCCTTATTATTGAAACTCGCCGGAGTTACAGTCCATGTTCATGGCTTGGAACATCTCTATCCAATGCAAAGCAGAATATATGTAGTGAATCATTCAAGTTATTTCGATATACCAATTCTAATCGCATCAATCCCGGATACTGTTCGCTTCATGTATAGAAAAAACCTTGAACGAATTCCTTTTTTTGGTTGGGGTCTTGCTCGCTCTCCATTCATCGGCATTCAAAGAGAAAAAGCAAGAGATGCAATGAAAGGTATTGAAGAAGCAGTGAAGTCCATCAGTATAGGTGAATCTGTCGTGATTTTTGCAGAAGGTACAAGATCCAAAGATGGAAAACTCTCCGCTTTCAAGCGTGGTGCATTTCTGCTGGCATCTAGATCCGGAAAACAGATCATCCCCATTGCTCTTGCAGGTGCACATAAAATCATGCCTAAGGAAAGTAAAAGATTTTACCCAGGTGAAGTGAACTTGACAGTTCTTCCACCTTTTGAGGCAATGAAAGACATGGATAAAGAATATGAACTACAATTGCAGGATAATGTCCATTCTGCCATAAATGCGGTATTGCCTCTCGAAATGAAGTCACTAAACAAGCAACAGATATGAGCAAAGATTATACATGGCTTAAAGGATTCGCAACGATTATGTCGAAACCCCATCAAGCCGGATTGAATGGAAATTCCGAACCACTCAAGTCAATTGTCTTTGCGGGTATGCTTGAAACTGTAGCAACTTTGTTCATCACTTGGTTGCATAGAAAAAGTCCGGCATTGATTGATGAGAATATAGCCATGATGCAGCCATGGATGAAGAATGCGGGTGCAGCGCAGAAAAATACGCTCACATCTCTCCCATTTGATCAAGCATTGCTTTCAACACTCACGATTTCATTCATCGGTATCTTGGGTTTTGGATTTGTCATGTGGGTAATTCATTGGGCGATGACAAAAGAGAGTAAAAAACTCTATGAAATCACAGGGATATCTGCATATGGTTCGAGTATATATGCAATTGGCACTTTGATTACAGGTATCATGTCCTTTGCTTTTGGATCTTTGCAATGGGGACCACATTTGGGAGTGTTCATCAATCCAATTGAACATCCTTTTCTCTATGCAATTCTTGCAAGAATGAACATTTTCTTCCTCGCTTCCTATTCAGCATCAGCTTTTGCAATGATCGGTTATTCTCATATAGAACCTAAATATGGAAAAATTGCATCCATCATTGCGATACTCTTAGTGCTATCTTGGTTTGCTCTCTTTACATCAATTGGTGCATTGTATACTTCTTGATGCTTAAAGAAATCATAATTCGATAGAAACTGCCTGAATTGAAAAGTATATTTGCATTCAATATTTCAATAATGTACAAAATCATATGAATATAGATGAATCTGAGGAATTTGAATTCGAAGAAGCAATCGAAGAAGTGGATACTCTCATTGTTTCAGATATTCATCTGGGTTCCGAAGTTTCCAGATCAAAACAATTATTGGATGTCATCAAGCAATTCCAATTCAAGAGATTGATTTTGAATGGTGATGTATTTGATGATTTGAATTTCAA
>DBCJ01000102.1:6823-7465 GCA_002293005.1 Ignavibacteria bacterium UBA961
TGCTGGGTATTGAAGTACTGGAAGAATATGTGTGGGAATTTGAGAACAAGAAATATTTGGCTTTGCATGGACATCAATTTGATTCATTCATCACTGAAAATGCAAGATTGACCGATATCGCATCATATCTCTATCTGCTTTTGCAAAAAGTTGATTCTGAGCAACAACAATTGAGTCGATGGGTGAAGAGAACGAGTAAAAAATGGTTGCAATTGTCTGATTCAAGTGCCGATTCCGCTATTGCATATGCAAGAAAGAAAGGCGCGCAATTTGTCTTTTGTGGACATACCCATATACCTTTGCTCAAAGAGCATAATGGTATTCTATATTGTAATTCAGGTTGTTGGACAGATCGTCCATCTCATTATATCACCATTTGTTCTCGACATGGCATTCAATTGCGAGAATGTTATTGATGGCAGACATGAAATTATATCCACTTCTTTTTACTCAAGTGCTTCTCGAAAAAGTATGGGGAGGACATTCCATTCATCAATGGAAATATGGTGTGAAAACACCTGAAGCAATTGGTGAATCTTGGGAAATTCACACAAAGAATATTATAAGCAATGGTGCATTTGCTGGAAAAACTCTGCAAGAAGTAATAGATAGTTATCCTCTTGAAATGACGGGAAGAAGTGA
>DBCJ01000039.1 GCA_002293005.1 Ignavibacteria bacterium UBA961
TATCATATGTATCGAGTTGTTCGGAGTTGATCAATTGTTCGATACTTGAAATGCGTAATCTTGTTTGGAGGGAAAAGAAAAGTGAATCAATCAATGATTTTGGTTTCCAATACATTGCATTTGTACGGTCGGCACCTTGTTTCACAAGTGATCGTGACAATCGATATGATTTTGCCAAATTGGAACGTGAGATGGTAAAATCAAGACAAATATCCTCTGCAAATCCAAGTGGATTTTTATGCAATGTAATGAGTCTGGAATGATCACCGTAATCTTTGTGCATGCGCATGAAATCGTATGGTACGCCGGCAAAATTCTCAGGTGCAATATGAAGAATGGATTTTTGCATCAAGAATGAAAGTACTTGATAAAAGTATCTCGGAAAATCCCTCTACTTCCAAAATTTTCCTTGAATCTGCCTAGTCCCCAATTAGGATCCATATTCACAGTGAAAATCCCAAAATCCAAATAGGAAAAATCTAGCTTCGCTGATTCTTCCATGATGGTCGCAAAGAGTAAATTCACGGCTCTATATTCTTGAAAATCATCATCATGACTAATATAAAATGCCAAAATCACTTCTTCATTTGCGGCAAATGTGCAGACTCCAGCAATCATTCGATCATCCAAATAAGCACCCCATAATTTGATGTCTTCAGGAAAGCGCTTAGTTAGATCGATTAGTTCTTCGAGTGAATGAGTAGGCTGAACTCCATGACGCATGCGAAGATTATTTTTAAGAATATCATAATAGGCATGATACTCATTTGATTGTTTGATCACGATGCCGGACTTTCTTGCTTTGTTCAATGCGGTTCTGGCTTCAGGACGAAATCCGCTTTCAATTTCTTGGGGATTGCGCAAGTCCACAAGACTGGAAATCTCTCTTTTCAGATAGGAAAAACCATGTTTGAAAAGAGCGAAATCAAGATAATTCGACAAGTGTTTTGCATACATCATCGGGGGAAGAGTGAGTTGAACACCCTCAAAATCATGTTCTTGGGCATATTCAATCAATCGTTCAACCATCAAAAATGCATCTCGAATATTACATTGAGCCGGATATACAAATCCACCATAGGATGCACCCCCATGTGAATTCAAAATCCATTTCCCATCTCGCTTTTGACGAATCGCAGGAAAAACCGCGAAAAGTTTCTCATTTCTCAAAACATACAGAGAATGATCTTCAAATCTTCCTTCGGGATGATATGTGAGAAACTCTCGTAAATGGAACATTGTCCCATTGTCGGATGTTCGTACGAATTCATCCCAAAGTCCATCGGTTATTTTACCATCACTAAAAGGATGAATGGAAATTTTCGCATCAAAGCTGAATACTTTCTCTGATTCTGACATATGAGGTCATGATTGATCAATGAATGGCACAAATTTAGTGCTATGATGCAAATTCACACATTTCTTCTGAATATCCTTCATGTATCCTTTAATACTGCTTCAACAAATCATTGCCTCAAGCACGCATTTATTCGCAAAACATGTCACTTCGCTCATTCATCCTTCAACTGTTGTTCTTTTCAGAGGCTTCTTCTCGGCAATGGCTTATGGAATATGGCTGATGGTTAGTCGTAAGAGCTTGAAAATTATAGAGAAAGAAGATGTCTTAGGTTTTTTTGTGCTTGGCGCTTTGAATATGCCGATCAATCAATTATTGTTTATTTGGGGTGTACGATATACAACTCCGGCAAATGCTTCACTTGCTTATGCTCTCACACCTGCATTCGTATTGATGATTGCAGTCTTTTTTCTGGGTGAGACTTTGACAAAACGGAAGCTATTTGGCATCATCATAGCAATGATTGGAACATTCATTGTCTTGTTTGAAAAAGGATTGGCATTTGGCAGTGAACAGTTTCTTGGGAATATCATGGTTCTAATGGCTAGTATTTCATGGGCAGTATATACTACAATGGGTAAGAAATATGCCATGAAATATGGAGGTATATTTACCACTGGAATAAGCATGTTCACTGGTTTGATTCTGTATGTTCCGATTGCTATGTCATTGCCATTTGATATAGCCCCCACCACATATGATTCATCGATTTGGTTTCAACTATTTTATTTAGGCGTGATTACAAGCGGCCTTGGATATGCTTTATGGTATTTTGCCCTAACTAAAATGGAGGCAAGCAAATTAGCTGTATTCAATAATATTCAACCTGTTTTAACCACAGTGATGGCATATTTTCTGTTTAATGCCCTTCCGAGTGAATTTTTCATATTTGGTGCGATTATCGCAATAATCGGTGTTATCATCACCCAACTTGGATGATTATTGCAACAATAATTCAAGATTGCAATCGTTTTGGAACTGTTTTTGATAGCAATACTATCAAATAATTCTTTTGATATTTGAATTACTTATGAAATTAACACTTATTTCGGTTCTTGAATCTCTGACATCCACGGACAGGGAGATGTTCCCTCATCAGGTGGATGATTTTTTTGAGCAATCATCAAATGTGATCAATGAATCCCTGTTTACAGAGTTCTTGCCGGGTTTAAAATATCCTTTTTGGACAAGTGGATTTATACTCAAAGATGCCGCCAAGCTCATGGGTATCAACTCATCCGTATATGTCTTTGATTCGATATCAATGACTGAAACCAATGGTCCGATTCGTTTTCCTGCCGTGATTCCATACTGGACAGATCAATCAACAATAAATGACCTCGACACTGCTGATTTATGTGTTTTGTTTGAAAAAACTCCCGAAGCATTTTTAGGTGTTCTTTATCCTTCAAATACTTCGATTACAATCTCTCTAGCAGATATTCAGCGTTTGATTCAAGATTATCAATTGATATTGAGAAGAATGATTATTTCTCATATTCAGGACATGAAACAAAAACATGGATTGAATTTGTCCGATTCATGTTTGGAATCAACATCAAACTCAACCTTGCTTGGTCTTCATGCAATTGCGCTTGAGAATACACAGGAAGAGATCGAATATGCACGATTGACAGCTTCTATGTTTGCCTCAGAGAAAGAACAAGAGATATGGCTTGTGCATCCATTTTTCACAGAATGGCGATCCATACATCATGAGGGACTCCCCATGTTGATAGTGAATTCAAGTCTTGAAGAATTGAAAGATCTTGAAACTCAACATGAAAAAGTGGAGATAAGTCCTGTCGAGCGCGCCCTTCAATATATCAAATTTGAGAAAAGAGATATTTATGTCATTACCATTTATGCAATATTGATTGGCTTGGTGTCTTTGGTCACACCATTAACCATCAATGCATTGGTGACAACCATCTCAGCCGGTGTGTTTACAATGCCATTGATTGTGCTGTCAGCAATTATATTCACGGGAATTCTCGTTGCCGGAGGAGTTGGGATAGCACAGCTATATGTGGTGGAATTATTGCAACAAAGAATATTTGTGAATACTGCATTTGAAATTGGATATAAGTTTCCTCATGCAAAACAGGAATTATTTAGTTCGACTTATGCTCCTGAATTACTCAATCGTTTTTTTGATATTGTGACGCTTCAAAAGGGAATTCGAAAATTACTAATTGATGGACTGAGTGCTGTAGTGATTGGTGCCGCCGGTTTGGGACTTCTTGTTTTTATCAGTCCCGAATTGCTTGCTTTGGGTGTTATGTTGTTAGTCTTTTCTTTATTGCTGGTTTATGTGCTTGGTAAAAATGGATTGAAGACAAGCATGGCCGAATCAAAAAAGAAATATGATGTTGCAGCTTTTCTTGAAGACATGGCCAGAAGCGTTGGTTCATTTAAACTCATTGGTTCGAATGAGTATATATTCAAAAGAATAGATGCACTTGCTAATGATTATGTGAAGTATAGAAATCAGCATTTCAAAATTCTACTCAGACAACATCTTGGCTTTACATTTATCCGTGCGGCAGTGAATACTGGAGTTTTGGCTGTTGGAGGTTGGCTGGTTTTTGAAAGACAGATTACGCTTGGACAATTAGTTGCAACTGAAATTGTGATTGTGACGCTCATCAATTCACTTGAAAAACTTACCAATCAATTGGAAGTCATTTATGATACATTGACTGCCTTTGACAAAGTATCGCTTGTAACTGATATTCCGATGGAGAGAAGAGGTGGTGAAAAACTGATTGATTCACCAAAAGGATTGACAATTCACTGTGAGCATGTGTCATTTGCATATGATAAAAGACCACTTCTCAAGGATATTCATTTCTCTGTTCAACCAGGAACTCATGTAGCTCTTGTTGGTAAAAGCGGTGCGGGAAAGTCAACACTTTCTCAACTATTTCTTGGAGTATTGGAACCATCGATGGGTAGCATTCTCATTGATGATGTGGATGTACGCAGATTGGATCTTGCAAGCATTCGAAAGAATATTGGATTGGTATTTCCTCATGATGAGATATTTGATGGAACTGTTTGGGATAATATCACACTTGGAAGAGAGTGGGTTACAGGCCGAGATGTGATGAAAGCAATTCGACTGACAAGACTTGATGAAGAGTTTTTGCGTTTTCCGAAAGGATTGCATACCAAAGTACTTTCACATGGAAGAAATCTATCCACTGGTCAAATCAGAAGACTCATGATTGCTCGTGCGATAGTTCATAAACCTAGATTATTGATTCTGGATGAAGCATTTACCGGAATTGAAGAACATATGAAACTTGCAATTATCAAAGAACTCAATTCAGCTGAATATAATTGGACTGTGCTTTCAATCACTCATGATCCGGAAGTGCTCATGTGTTCGGATTATGTCTATGTATTGGATAATGGAATTATCGCTGAGCAAGGCACGCCTGAATCATTGTCCACTCAGGATAATTCTGTTCTTGGCTCAATGTTCCCCGATTTAGCACTCATCATTAATGCACATAGATTGTCAAATCATTCTGCAGGAAGCAAGTAAAGTGGATTATAGTAAAAAACAAGGTGTAACGGTTCCATTCCGTGAGAGCAAATCCGGTTTTATTGCCTCCAATGCAATTTCTGCTGTGAGATCTCCGAATTCATTACGGACCATGGCATATATCATTACCGGTTTATTGATTCTGATATTCCTCGTATTGACATATGTACCATGGGTTCAGACCGTGGCCGGGAAAGGTCAAGTAACCGCATTGATTCCAGGGCAAAGACCACAGAATATAAATGCGCAGATCACGGGAAGACTCGTCAGATGGCATGTGCAAGAAGGACAACATGTTGAAGAAGGCGATACAATTGCCGTTCTTCAAGATATCGATTCCAAATTTTTGGATAGTGCCTTATTGGAAAATCAACAATCTCAATTGGAAGCAATACAGAATAGAAGAAATAGCATCATGTCTCAACTTGATGCATTGCGGAGACAAATTTCTGCTGAATCATCGGCAAGGGAAGCAAGCGTAAGGTCATCACTTGAAAAAGTACAACAAGCAAAGCAAAAACGCATAGCCACTGAAGAGAGAATCAAACAAAATACTCTTGATTTGTCAGTAGCAAAACAACGATTTCAAGACAGAAAAACATTGTTTGACAAAGGACTTTTGTCTCAAAGACAATTTGAAAATGCTCAATTGGAATTGCAAAGAGCCGAGGTTGGCTATAATAGTCAGATTGCAGAAGTTGAAGGCGCTCGCAGAATGGAGAGCGAGGCACTTGAAAATGTGAAAAACAAAGAGTCGGAAGGTACATCCAAAATTGTGAAAGCGATGGCAGATGAATCAAAGGCTTTGGAAACAGTTGCTTCAATCGATAATTCTCTATTCAAGGGAAGATCGGAAATGAATGCGATGTTCTCCCGAAGAAGCGCCTCCATCGTTCGTGCACCGAGCAAAGGAAAGATTGTGAGGCTATATACTATAGGTTCCGGTGAAACCGTAAAGCAAGGTGAAAAACTCGCAATTCTTGCACCTGAAATGAATACTCCGGCTGTGGAATTGACCATATCCGGAAATGATGCTCCATTGCTCACCAAAGGAAGAAAAGTTCGAGTACAATTTGATGGTTTTCCTGCATTCATTATTCGTGGTTGGCCTGGTGCCTCTGTTGGTACATTCGGTGGTGTAATATCTGTAATTGATGCAATCGAAGATGAATCCTTCGGTGGACAATTCAGAATCATTGTAAAACCAGATCCAAATGATGAGCCATGGCCATCATCAAGTTATCTCAGACCCGGTACTCAAGCCTCCGGTTGGATGCAATTGAATGTGGTTTCACTTGGTTGGGAAATCTGGCGACAATTGAATGGATTTCCTCCAACTGTGAAAAAACCATCGAATGCCACATATCCAAAAGAAGTAAAAGATGCTGATGCGGAGAAAGAATGAAGACCATCATTGTAATAATCCTTGCATGTTGCGCATTTGGTTTGAATCAAAGAGTATTTGGACAAAATGTTGATATCAATACGATCGACACTTTGTCTTTGGAAGAAGTATTGGCAATAGTCAATGCAAATCATCCAAAGCTCATGGAAATCAAACTTGGAAGAAATAGGGCTGAGGCACAAATTATGCGTGCTTGGTCCGGGCTCGACCCTCAATTCTCCGCGGAAATCGGAGGCAAGAATGAAAAGGAGGCCTATAAATCACAGACATCTTCAGCAACTATGGAAATCCCCATTTACTGGGGGCCGAAAGTCATTGCCGGCTGGAGACGCAATCTTGGTTTATTTGATGAGGATTTGAATACGCAAATATCCGGTGAAATGTCATTTGGTATCATGCTTCCATTATGGAGAAATATACTCATTGATAAAAATCGTGCATCGATTCAAAAAGCAGAACAAAATCCAACCATAGCTGAAGCTGAGATACTTGAAATTCGTAATGAGCTATTTTTAAAGGCATCTGAAAAGTATTGGGATTGGTCCGGTTCTTTGGCAAAATTGAGAATTGCACAAGAACTTCTTGCAATCGCAGAATTCAGATTGCGAGGTATCACTGAGGAATTAAATAGCGGTGAAAGAGCTCGCATAGATAGCATTGAAATGTCACAAGAAATTCAAAGAAGACGAGGAGCATTTTTCAAAGCAAGAAGGGAATATGAGAAAGCGGGAATCGCTCTCTCCGTATTTCTCTGGAATAATGATGGAACACCTGCTGCTATCCCGCAAGGAATTGCACCTTTCAATCCCATGGAAGTATTTCCATTGGATACTGCAACATATCGAAGAGACAAAGAATTGGCATTGCAGAAAAGACCTGAGCTCATCATCAATTCAGCGGAACAGAATCAAGCTGAAGTGGATACTCGATTCGCCAGAGAACTTCAAAAGCCGGATATATCATTGAAGATTCTTCCATATTCAACGGTGCAAACCATTGATGGATCCATTCCTGATTATAAGGTTGGCATACAAGCCGATTTGCCCTTATTGTTTAGAGATGCTCGAGGTCAAACTGCATTGGCTGAAATCAAACAACAATCGCTATCCTTCAAGAGGAATTCACTTCAAAGAGAGATTTCAGCTTCTGTAGATGATGCAGCTTCAGAACTTATAGCAACCTATGAACAATCACTTGCCGCAAGAGATGAATTGTCTGCTGCAAGACAAATGGAGAGAGCAGAAAGGGAATTGTATGATAGAGGCGAAGCAACTTTGTTCACGGTCAATTTTCGTGAGAGATTTACGGTAGAATCAGCTTCCCGCGAGATCGATGCCAGAATGAATTTTAGAAAGGCAATAGCTTATTATCTTTGGTCAATTGCAGGTTATTGAAATTATGTCAAATCTTGAAACTGTTTTTGAATCCATCATTCACTTTGCTCTCAAAGACCCAAGACAAACCAAATTGGGAAGAAGTATTGTCAAGAATGGTATTTATATGATCGCAGAGCTGGGTTTTGAAGAAATGAATTTCAAAAAACTAGGTAAAGCGATTGGTTCACCGGAAGCATCTATCTATAGATATTTTGAGAATAAACATAAATTTCTGCTGTATATCATGGCAATGTATTGGGGAATGATTGATCAACATTGTGAAAAAATCATTCACTCAAACAATGGACATGAGGAGAAAATCTATTCTACATTAGATTTGTTATGTACTTCGCCTGATATTCCTTTTGGGAATGTCAAAATACCAGGTGAAGTGATTTATGCGGTTGTGATTGGTGAATCTGTAAAAACATTCATGACTAAACATGTGGATGCCGACAATCATCATGGTGCTTTTCGCACATTGAAGTCTACTACTTCCCATTTAGCAGAATTATTATCCGAGTATAGTCCTGATTACCCCTTTCCAAAAGCTCTGGCTTCAACAATTATTGAAATGTCTTTGTATCAAAGATACTTTTCAGAACACCTTCCATCCATGACAGATATTGGGAAGCATCAATCAATTGTGGATGACTTAAAGCTATGGATCATTGGCTTATTAAGAGCAACTAGAATTACTCCGGGTGAGGACTCTCAGATTTTACGCATCAGCTTATAGTGCTTCACTTCATGTGCAATCCTTTTGAAGATTGCAGTCATGACAGCTGCATCATCGATATAGCCAATCAAGGGTATGAAATCGGGTGTTAAATCAGTGGGTAGAAGGAAATAAATCAAACCTGCTAACAAGAGTGTTTTTGTTTTCCATGAAAGCGAATAGTCGGAATCTTTAAGCATTGAGAATGCAATACGGACATTATGTAACAATTCCCTGATTGTATTGCTTTTTGAATGCTCCAGATTCTCCACTTTTTGTGGAATATCCCTTAAAACCTGCTCTTCTTGACCGGGTTTTATTGAGTCTGCCATTGCATCAATGGTTTCTTCAGTTGTTTTTCTTTGCCCCTCATTCATGTATTATTTCAAGATTCTGATGAAATCTCTGCGGTTTCTTTCTTGCGAGCCAGCAAACCATAAGGTATGATGACGCAATAACCAATTGCAAGAAGTACAGGAGCTATGGTCACAGCCAAAGGATTGTTCCATTGTGTTGGATCATCCGAAATTGCTGTAGACATCAATCCATAAGCTATTGCAATGACAATTGCACCTATGCCAATGATTTTATAATTATGTGAATCAAGTGGGAAATTCCATGAAGCAGAGGAAACTGATTGTTGCTTTTGTTTCCCGATTTGGCGTTTTGATTTTGTGGCTGACATATTGAACTCCAAAAAATGATATGCAAAGATACAAAATCAATAGAGAAACCACATAGTTGTAATGTTGAAAACTCTAAGCGGTAATGCCCGGTCATTTTTAGTAAATTTGAACATCAAAACCCACAAAATTCCTTTCAAAAGCACCATGGAACAAGCAATTAGATTCACTGATTTTCCGGGTTTATCCATATTCCGTAGAGGAAAAGTTCGCGATGTGTATGATCTTGGAGAAACTCTCCTCATCGTAGCCACAGATCGCATTTCCGCTTTCGATGTCATAATGGAAGATCCAATTCCTGGAAAAGGGAAAATACTCACGGAGTTATCGCTTTTTTGGTTTGAGTTGACAAAACATATCATCCCAAATCATGTGATCAGTTCCAATCCCGCAGACTATCCTGAGATTTGCAAACCTTTTGCCGATCAATTGGAAGGACGCTCAATGCTTGTCAAGAAAACTTCTCCATTACCCATAGAATGCGTGATTAGAGGTTATTTGGCTGGTTCAGGTTGGAAGGAATATATTTCTTCAGGAATTGTATGTGGAATTGAGCTACCTAATGGTTTGCATCAATCCGAACAATTGAATTCACCAATTTTTACTCCCGCTACCAAAGCTGAAGAAGGACATGATGAAAATATCACTCTTGAACAGGCTATGGCATTATGTGGAGATCGTGCACTTGAAGCAAAACAGTATTCACTTGAGCTTTATTCTTTTGCTCATGAATATGCTCTGAAGCGAGGTATAATTCTCGCAGATACCAAATTCGAGTTTGGTGTGGATGAGAATGGTACACTTATACTTATAGACGAAGCGCTAACACCTGATTCATCGAGATATTGGTTGAAGGATTCATATGCGCTGGGACAAGTACAAGAAAATTTTGACAAACAAGTATTAAGAGATTATTTGGAAACTCTTGATTGGAATAAACAAGCACCTGCTCCTCATTTACCTGAGCATATTATTGATGCAATCACATCCAAATATCAACAAGCACTCACTATTTTGAAACAACATCAAGCATTATCATGATTAGTCGTTATACAAGACCCGAAATGGGCAATATCTGGGAAGATCAAAACAAGTATGCAATCTGGCTTGAAATTGAGATTCTTGCATGCGAAGCTCAATCAGAATTAGGATTGATTCCCGCGGAAGATGTTCGCATTATCCGTGAAAGGGCACAATTTGACGTTGAAAAAGTCCTTGAAATTGAGATGATCACAAAACATGATGTGATCGCATTCTTGACGAATGTTGCTGAGTATGTTGGACCAAGTTCCAGATTCATTCACATGGGAATGACCTCAAGCGATGTACTCGATACATGTCTTGCAGTTCAAATGAAGCAATCGGGTGAATCTTTGCTCTCATCTCTTCATCGCTTGAAGGATGTGCTTGCAGCTAAAGCAAATGAATTCAAGTATGCAGTTTGCGTAGGTAGAACACATGGAATTCATGCAGAGCCTACGACATTTGGTTTGAAATGTGCACTGTGGTATGAAGAGTCGAAACGAAACATTATTCGTCTTGAACAAGCCATAAAACATGCTGCAACAGGGAAGATTTCAGGCGCTGTCGGAACATTCGAACATCTTTCCCCATTTGTTGAAGAATATGTTTGCAAGAAACTCGGTTTATCATTTGCTCCGGTTTCCACTCAAGTCGTACAAAGAGATCGACATGCTGAATTTCTTTCTGTCATAGCAATCATTGGTTCATCCCTTGAAAAAATTGCCACTGAAATCAGACATCTCCAAAGATCTGAAGTATTGGAAGCGGAAGAGTTCTTCTCGAAAGGACAAAAGGGAAGTTCCGCAATGCCACATAAGCGCAATCCAATCGTTTCAGAGCGTATTTGTGGACTTGCAAGATTGCTGCGTGGTAATGCCATGGCTGCCATGGAGAACAATGCTTTGTGGCATGAAAGAGATATTTCTCATAGTAGTGTAGAACGAGTGATATGTCCTGACTCCACGATCACATTGGATTATATGCTGGAATTATCCATCAATTTGATTGATAAGTTATTGGTATATCCGGAAACTATGAAAAGTAATATCGAAAAGACTTATGGTCTTGTATTCTCTCAAACCATTCTTCTTGAATTTGTACGCAGAGGTTTGACTAGAGAAGAATCATATGCATTGGTGCAAAGATCAGCTATGAAAACATGGCAGGAAAAAACATCGCTTCTTCTGAATCTTACTCAAGATGAAGAAGTAATAAAAATAATCTCTGAACTAGAATTAAAAGAGATCTTTGGCAAGGGAACGACATTGCAAAAAAGTGTCGATATCATATTTGAACGATGCGGACTATAAAGCAAAAACCCTGATTCAATGAATCAGGGTTTCTTTTTTTAGTCCATTATCTTTCGCAAAAATGCCGGTTTTTCAACCACTGAAGATTTCGGTTCTCGAATGATCACCGGCTGAGAATTGCTTCTCACTCCATTTGGTAAATCATTCACAGAATTGATTCTAATGGATCCACCATTTGCCTGTCTGACAATATTAGGATCTGTTCGACGCATAAAAGCGGGTTGATTTCTATTTGTTTGGACCGGTTCCTCTTGTTGTTTCTCTTGTACTGTCTGATACAATTGAGGAGCTGATTGCTCATCATCAATGTCGCCATATACCTTCACCGGCTTCACTGCAATTCTTGTTTGTCGATTATCTGCTTGTGGCGGATTTACGGCAATTGTTCTAATTACAGGGGTAGGTGCGGGTTGTTGCACAGTTTGAGTAGGAATTATTTTCTCTTGAATCTGCTGTTGAACATTTATCGCATTTGGCATGGCATATTGACCACGTTTAAATCCTGTTGCAACAACAGTAATCATCAATTTATCATCGAGAGATTCATCGTAGACTATACCATGGATGAGATTGACATCACTACCGGCATTCTCTTCAATGATTGAAACAGCTTCGCCAATTTCATGCATGGTCATGCTTGATCCACCGCTGATATTGACAAGCAAGCCTTGTGCTCCAGAGATGGAAACACCTTCAAGCAATGGAGAATTGAGCGCATTTTGTGCGGCTGCAATTGCTCTGTGTTCACCGGAAGCTATACCAATTCCCATGAGTGCATCACCCATGTCTTTCATGATGGAACGCACATCGGCAAAGTCAACATTGATATAACCATTTCCGGAAATAATATCTGAAATACCGCGGGTTGCATTATACAGAACATCATCTACCTTTTGAAAAGCCTCGATGAAAGAAGTATTGCGGTCAATGATTGATAGAAGTTTTTCATTTGGAATCACAATCAATGCATCAACATATTGTCGTAATTCATTGATGCCTTGATCTGCAATATTTGCTCTTTTCTTTGCTTCAAAATTGAATGGATTGGTAACAATACCAACAACCAGTGCTCCAAGTTCACGACCGATTCTTGCAACAACAGGTGCACCGCCTGTACCTGTACCGCCACCCATTCCGGCTGTGACAAAAATCATGTCACTACCTGCCAAATGCTCACGAATGTCATCAGCATTTTCTTCAGCTGCTTCCTTGCCAATTTCAGGTCTGCCACCGGCGCCAAGTCCTCTTGTAGACTCTTTGCCAACATGTAATTTGATTGATGCTGCATTTTTGGACAAAGCCTGGGCATCTGTATTGGCTGCAATGAAATCAACACCGGATAATCCGCGTTGTATCATGCTATTAATGGCATTTCCGCCACCACCGCCAACGCCAATAACACGGATTTTAGCTCCGTAATTGGTTGAATCTGTATCGATAGTAATCACATTTCCCCCCGGAAAAGTGTTATGAAAAAAGTAATTATCATAATAAAAAACACATAGCTTGCAAGACAAGTATGTTATCAGAATTTGTATGATGAGAGAGTGCAAGGGTGATTTACCGGCTGCAATGGTAAATCATGCTCTACAATATAGGAAATAGGCGGGGTAATGTCAAATTAAAGTTCATCAAAAAAGTTAAAAAACTTCTTAATGAATGATTGTTTCTCATTTTTATCAGTGGATTCACTTGGTTGAATGACTTCCGGAGTCATTTCTTGCTTCGGTGATTCAGACTTTGCATTTGGGATATTCTTTTGTTCAATCAACAGTCCGACAGAAGTTGAAAACATGGGATGTTCTATTTCACTACCGAAACCGCCAAAATTCATTCCATTTGGAATCCCCAATTTTACAGGCATACCGAAAATTCTAGAAGCTAAATCATCATTGCCATGCAATAAAGAAGAGCCACCTGTGAGGACTATTCCAGCTGGAAGGCGATGTATATAACCGGATTTTCTTAATTCTTCAAAACAATGTTCAAAAATTTCCTCTAGTCTTGGACCAATGATTCGAGCAAGAAGACTTTTGTTAATTTCCAAGGGATTGCGACCGCTGATGCCGGGAACCATTATGGTTTCTTCATGTAAAATGCTTTCTACGGTGGCATGACCAAAATCCCTTTTCAATCGCTCGGCTTGATTAAACAAGATTCCGAGTCCGGAAGAAATATCTTCAGTGATCTGATTTCCGGCGATTGGAATGCTTGCGGTATGGCGAATGACATTGTCCCTGAACACTGCGATATCTGTTGTTCCACCTCCAATATCAATCAATGCAACTCCTACTTCTTTCTCATCATCATCAAGAACAGCATTGCTTGATGCGATAGGATTAATGATCATTCGATTGACCTTCAAATTTGCTCTTTCGATGCATTTTTGAAGATTTTGAATGGCAGACAATAGTGCCGTGATTACATGAACATTTGATTCCATGCGAACACCACTCATTCCAATAGGATCAGTCACGCCATCCTGTCCATCAATGATATACTCTTGAGGAATTATGTGTAATATTTGTCTATCGGCCGGGAGTTTGACATTCATTGCATCATCAATGATACGCTGAACATCAAATTGAGAAATTTCTCTAGAAGCATTAGGAATTGCAATGATTGATCTGGACAAAAGAGACTGAATGTGATCGCCTGCAATACCAATCGTGATAGATTGAACTTGAACACCCGCCTGTTGTTCAGCTATGGAAATCGCTTGAGTGATTGCTTTGACCGTTTTGTCAATGTTAATTACAACCCCTTTTCGAAGACCTTCATTGACAGAAGCACCAATACCTAAGATGTCCAAATTTCCACTATTGACATTATGTGATGCAATAAGTGCAACCACTTTCGTTGTGCCGATGTCCAATACTGCTTTGTATTCACCGATTGACATGGTGTCTTCCTTGCTATGAGAGATCAATTGCCTGAACTTGCCAATAATGGCTGTTTACCAATCACGATTTGATTTTTCCAACGAATGTCAACATATCGTGGATGTCCTTGCCTGGTTGCCGCATGCAACATATAAAGTCGAAGTTTCTCTAACTTTCTATCGATATTGTCAGCAGAACCAAACTTGATTTCTGTTTCGCCATCTGTTGTGATGAATGTAAATTCTTTCTTTATACTATTTACATCAATTTCAGAAAGCAGTTCCTGCAATCCAATGTCTTTCATTTTTGCAGTTTCTATGATTTCTGAAATATTCTTCAATATGGTTTTATTGATTTTACTTCCATCGTAAATACCATGAATGATTGGAACATCGGAATTATGTGAAAACTTGTCATAGGGTAAGATGATGCCACTTGAATCCACATAATCTATTCTTCCCATTGTCGATGGAAATGCGATATACGGCTCTCTTTCCATCACTTGAATCTTGATTCCTCTGATCCCATTACTCTCAACGATAGCATCTTTAATGTAAGGATGCTTTAGAATATTCATTCGGATATGCGCCAAGCGACTGGATGATGCAGATTCTGTAGTGTCTGCCAAAGTCAATGATGCCATAGCCATCACTTCTTCAGGACGAATCGCTTTTGCCCCTTCAATCACTATAGATTGCACATTCTGGGTAGATTTCCATCGCAATGCGAGTATCAAAATGGCAATAATTACAAGTCCAATGACAATCAATTGACTGATTGCACCTGCCCTTGCCTCAGGACTGAAATCCGTTGGATCATATGTTTGTGAAAAAAGACGGAATGCCATCAAAGATTCCAAATTACAATAATCCATCTCCCATCTATGAAGGAGATGATCTTGTTACTCATGGGAATATTCTTATGAAATTT
Source organism: Ignavibacteria bacterium UBA961 (assembly GCA_002293005.1). Lineage (GTDB taxonomy): Bacteria > Bacteroidota > Ignavibacteria > Kapaibacteriales > UBA961 > UBA961. Next base: position 15,238 of record DBCJ01000039.1, read on the forward strand.
AGGTGAATGATCCTATGCTGCTGAATCAATCAGCACAAACATACAAGAGTGTGTCTTGAATGTCAAGAAAAAAAACCCCGAAATGTGAGGAATTATGCCAATTTAAAAAGAGAAACACAAAAGAAAATGTATTTTGAGAGTGATAATCTTGACTTTTGGAACAATTTATCATGTCCTCACAATCACGTTTTGCCTGGTATATGTATGACTGGGCAAGTTCTGCATTCACAACGACTGTCATTACTGTCTTCCTCGGACCATACCTTACTTCCATTGCCCAAACAGAGGTAGCGACTTTTGGAGCATTATATGTTTTCGGCATACCGATAGCTCCTCAATCATTATTTCCTTATGCTGTTTCAAGTTCTGTGTTCCTTCAATTTTTATTGCTTCCCATCATTGGATATGCATCCGATGGACCTCTTGGAAAAAGAGCTGTCATTTTGATGTGTACTGCCATTGGTGCTTTGGCAACGATAGGTATGTATTGGATTGAATCGGGAAATGCAATGCTTGGAGCATTACTTTTCATCATAGCGAATGGAGCTTATGGGTCTTCAATCGTTGCATATAATGCCATGCTGAATGATATTGCAGATGAGGAATCAAGAGATCAAGTATCCGCACGGGGATTCGCAATTGGGTATGCGGGAGGAGGATTATTATTGCTATTAAATCTTGGATTGTATCTGATGAAAGATTCCATTGGAATCAGTGGCGGTCAAGCAGTCAGAATATCACTTGCATCAGCCGGTGTCTGGTGGGGAATATTTACCTTTATTCCATTCTTGAGAATCCCAAAAACTCAACCTAAGAAAACAAATGAAGGTATATTGATTTCCATTTCTGGAATGAAGGAAATATTCCATCAACCAAGAATTCTTCTGTTCTTGATTGCATTTCTACTCTTCAATGATGGTATTCAGACTGTGATTTCGATGGCAGCACAATTCGGAAGCGAAGAATTGAAATTGCCACTTGAAACTCTTCAAGTATCAATTCTGCTGGTTCAAATCATTGCAATCTTTGGTGCTTTGACGTTTGGCAAACTTGCACAAGCATCTTCTGCATTGAATATGTTGATGCTGAGTTTGTTTCTATGGATGAGCATCATTATCTATGCCTATGCTTTTCTTCCACCGGGTTCTTCTATTCATTTTTATGTGTTGAGTGCTGTGATAGCTCTTGTACTTGGAGGAAGTCAATCAATGGCAAGATCGATTTACTCAAAGATTATTCCTGCGGGAAGCGAATCGCGATATTTTGGGATATATGAATTGACCGATCGAGGGAGTAGTTGGCTCGGGCCCCTATTATTTGGAATTAGTTTGCAATTGAGTGGATCATATCGCTCCGCATTGCTTGCTTTGATTGTTTTCTTTCTGCTTGGGATATTATTCCTCGGATTATTTGCAAGAAAAACAAGACAGGAAACATGATCAAGACTTCAAAGTTTTTTGAATGAGATAGAATAGAGAGACATATTCTTTTTCTGTTCCAATCTTCATACCCAATTCACATGTAGGATTGAGAGAATAATACCCTATGACATTCCTCTGCTGAATGATTTCTTTTTTCATGTCTGCACATGCATGTTTGCTTAGTCCTGGATCCTTAAATCCATGATCACCCGCCATTCCGCAACATCCGAGTGATTCGGGAATAAATACTTGAGTGGCTAATGTAGATGTAATCGCTTCCATTCTTTCTGTGGCTTGACTCATCTGCATAGAACAAGGTGGATGAAGAATTGCCATGCCATCGAGCTGTTGGATTGGAAGTCTTTCAATAAGCATTTCGGCAAATGAAAGAAGATCCAACATTTGCATGCTTTCTCGAATGTGCGAATAACAAGAATAGGAATCTGTAAGAACAATTGCATCCTTGGGAATTTGATGCGACCAATTATTGAATGCGATATCAGCGGATGATTTTGCACCTTTGGATGAATATGCAAGTCCGCAACAACGATTCGCAATATCATTTGGTATTGACAAATTCAATCCGGCTCTTTGGGATAGAGACATGATCAAGTCCGGCAATGCCGGTGAATCGACATTTGGCTTTGCAAATAATCGTGCCGTGCAAGAAGGTAGATAGATGATCTTGGCAGTATTGTCATTTTCGAGAATTGTTTGCTTCCAAGAAGTAGGAAGTCCTGATATCCATTGAGGAGTATTGAAAAGGGAAGATCCAATCACGGATATCTTTTGTAATGCTTTATCTCCAATGATTCTAGATACTAGATGTCCTGCCTTCATTTTTCTTCGTATCGATTTGTCTCTATCTTGTATTGATTGAGCTTCTTTGTCATATCTGTTTTTTGAATCAATATCAAGTGATATAGATCTTTTCTCAAGCATATATTGCCCTGTATCAATCTGTACCGGACATGCAAGCGAACATAAACCATCAGTGGCACAAGAATCAATTTGGGCATAACTCGCAAAATCAGATAATTCTTTTCGAATGATTGGATCATGTTCTAGTGCTATCTCTCTATCCAGAATGATGCGTTGCCTTGGTGATAGGGTATATTGATGTGTGGGACAATGCGATTCACAATAACCACATTCAATGCAAGAATCGATGATATCATGCACAATGGGAAATGGTTTTACATCTTTTACATGACATGTAGGATCATCAGATATGATAACACCCGGATTCATGATTCCATGTGGATCGAATAATTGCTTGATTCGCTTCATTAATGCATATGCTTCATTACCCCATTCATGAGAAACAAATGGAGCGATATTTCTCCCGGTTCCATGCTCAGCTTTCAGCGAACCTTGATATTTGTCTATGATCACATTTGCCAAGTCTTGCATGAAATCACCGAATGCCTTGATATCTTGTTCTGAATCAAATGCATGTGCAATCACAAAATGAAGATTACCTTCTTTGGCATGACCAAAGATGATTGCCTCGTGGAAGTGATACTTTGCAAATAAAAGTCGCAAATCTTTGACTGCATCTGCAAGTGATTCAATGGGAACTGCAATATCTTCATTGATGATTCCGGTTCCTTTCGCGCGCGATGCTCCAACTGATGGAAACATGCCTTTGCGAATCTTCCAATATTGATTGCGCAAAGCGATATCATCAGTGAATAAGGGAATTTCAATCAAATGGAGATGTTCTTGAATATCCGAAAATCCTTTTAACTTTTTCGCTAGAGATTCTTGAGAATCTGATTGATACTCAATGAGAATTCCTGTCCCATCCTCTCCCAAGGATTGTATGATTTTGGGAGCACCCGCCTGTGATTCTATGGATCGAAGCGCGGCTCGATCCATGATTTCCATGGCGGCTGGTGTAGTTTTTACGAGTAATGGGATTGCTTTGCAGGCAATATCAATCGTATCGAAAAACAGTATTGCAGTTGAAGCATGGGGGAGAGTTGGAATTGTATGAAGTCCTGCCTTTGCTATAAAACCAAGTGTTCCCTCAGAACCAATGAATAGTTTTTTCAAGATATGTACAGGTTCTGTTTCATCGAGAAATGCATTCAAACAATATCCGACAGTATTTTTCAAACGATACTTTTTCCGAATATGTTTAATGAGTATTGGTGACTGAATGATCTCATTTCGAATTCGCAATATTCCTTCATGTATTTCAGGAGCATGTAACTGTAAATCGCGGGAAGAATTTGCATCTACAGTGTCAACAATATATCCATTGGGTAAAATGCATTTGATGGAAGCAATCGTGTGATAGGAATTCTGTTCGATTCCACAACACATTCCACTCGCATTGTTTGAGAGAATCCCACCCATCATGCAGGCATTGATGGAGGCCGGATCAGGACCGATCTTGCGGTGATGAGAAGTTAGATGTCTATTGACATGTCCACCGATGATTCCGGGTTCAACACTCACTATGTGTTGAGTTGAATCATAAGAAATATCTTTCCAATACTTTGAGCAATCTACAATCAAACCCTCGCCGATTGCCTGACCTGAAAGGGAAGTACCCGCTGATCTGAAGGTTAAAGGTATATGATATTCATGGGCCCAAGAATATAAGAATTGAATGTCTGTGGCAGTTCTCGGAAAAACAATACCCAATGGAGTGATCCGATAAGCGCTTGCATCGTGAGCATACAGAAGTCTATGAGCTAATTCAGTATAGATATCCTCATTCGGGAAATAATCTCTCAATGAATGTAATGCTGACTTCGACAATATTGCATATTTATTCGTTTTCATGCATGAAGTCCTTGTAAAGTCCAATCAATTCACTCACACACATTGCGGTTGCACCCCATAAATGATTTTTGGGATGAATGGGCCAACATGGAGCGAGAACCTCAAAGTCTTGTGCTCTCATTTTGGGGAGATGAATGATTTCATGTTGAAAAGCAAGAGCATGTAATGATACTGAAAATACTTCTTCAACTTCTTGAAGACTTGGTTGAAAAACAGGGGTTTGATTCAATTCGCCTACTATCACATGCATAAGAGAATGCGAAGGAGGTACATAGAGAGATGATAATTTTCCTATCACATTGATGCTGGATTGATCGATACCCAATTCTTCATGTGTTTCTCTAAGAGCGGTTTCAATGATTGATTCATGTGTTTCAGCTCTTCCACCCGGAAAACTGATTTGTCCTTTATGATGCGATACAAATTGACTTCGTATCGTGAATATCAATTCACTGCCAAATTCTCCGGGAAATAATAATGCTGCAACTCCAGTTTGATGGGCATCTTGAGGAATATTACGCGGTTCATTGGTTCTACTTCCAGCAATGATTGGGCTCATCCTTTTCTGATAATCCCAACCGGGAAGTGGCTTAGTTAATCGATTGCGTAAATATCCTATGAATGCATCATGATTCATTTTTTGATCCTATTTGGATTTTCCTGAATAAACTGGGACCATGACTTAGCGCTTTGTTTTGGTGTGCTACGCTTCATGCCATGACATAATGCAACTGCGAGTGCATCAGTGGAATCAAAAAATGTATTGTCATCATCAATATGCAAAAGTGATTTTACCATGAATCCCACTTGTTCCTTGCTTGCATTTCCATTTCCGGTCACGGCTCGCTTCACCTCTTTTGCTGAATATTCAATTACCGGTACGCTTCTTTGATTTCCTGCAAGCATGGCTACTCCTCGTGCATGCGAGAGTTTAATCAATGATTGCGCATTTTTTGCATAGAATGTGGCTTCAAGAGAGATTTCATCGGGAAGCGTTCTGTCTATGACTTGAATCAAATGCTCATAAATCATGCCCAGTCTTTGAGGCATTGATTCATAGCGTTTTCTGGCTTCAACAACACCATATTCAAGTACTTTGAATGTGTCCTTGCCTGTTTTCTCAATGACACCATAGCCACAAATGACACTACCCGGATCTATGCCCATGAATATCATTGAATTCTCTGCTGAAAATCTGAATACATTGCAAATGCTTCATCTATCGTGAGAAACTCTGCAGGTCCAATCAAACTGAGTGATTCGGAATCATTTTCCTTCTTCACCGTAAGTATGTCTCCTGATTGAACTTGTAATTCAATCGGATAATCGCCTGTAAAAACTGAAAGATTCATATGCTTCTTATGATTCTGATAGATATAAGCCGTGGCAAGAGCACCTGTTCCACAAGCGGCTGTTTCTCTTTCAACACCTCGCTCAAATGTTCTGAGTTTAATCAGATTATCATGCGTTGTCATTGCAAGGTTCACATTTGCACCATTGGGAAGAGCAGGATGATGTCTGAGCGGTTCGGCCAAGGAACGAAAATCAAATTGAAAGAAATCAATTGCATTGATGCCATGATTGATGGCATCGATGATGAGATGATCCGAACCATTAAATACATAAAATGCATGAATGATTCCTTTATCAGTCTCCAATTCTAATTCCTTCACCATCGGTTCATTTGGGAATGTCACGGAAACATTCTTACCTGAAAACAAATAAAAACCGGTATAAATGGTCCCCGCCATCAGAAAATTAACCTTGTTTGATTCTTTTGGAAATTCTTCAAAATTCTCTTTATGATATTTGATTGCACACCGAGCGCCATTGCCACACATGGCACCATGGGAGCCATCAGGATTGAGGAAATCGATGATGAATTCATAGTCTTTTACATCAGATACTCTATATGCCATCAAGCCATCCACCGGAAAATGCAATGGATACTCTTTGGTCATAAACTCCGAGAATTCATCGAGAGATAAATTGAGTTCATCATTGTTGATGACCATGAAAATATTTCCTGCTCCATGCATCAATTCAAATGGTATTTTCTTTTTTGTCATATACATTACCTCTTTGGGATTGTCAGATTAAAAGAATCAATCTCATTTCGAAGAGCCTTGACAATATTACTATTTCCGGCTATGATTGATGAGGATTGCATAACATTCAAATCATTACCAGAATAATCAATCACAATTCCACCGGCTTCTTTCACCAATAAAGCTCCTGCAGCCATATCCCATGGTTGAAGAGCAACTTCCCAAAATCCATCAAATCTACCAACTGCAACATAAGCAAGATCCAAGGCGGCAGAACCCAGTCTTCGAATGGGAATACCCATACCGACGATATGTGCAAAATGTTCAATGCAATGCAGGGGATTTTCTTTGACTGAATATGGAAATCCAGTAACCAAAAAACTATGCAGTAGTGAATTTTGCTGAGTTACTTTATAAGATTGTCCATTTAGAAATGCACCTCCGTTCTTTTCTGCACTAAATAATTCTTCGGTCATTGGAGAGTAGATGACACCACACAAAATATCACTCCTTTGAATGGCGGCGATACTTACACAGAAAAAAGGAATGCCATGTGCAAAATTAACCGTGCCATCAAGTGGATCAATGATCCAAATGATGTCTCCATCTGATGCGTGATGACCTGATTCTTCAGTCAATATCTGATGATTTGGAAATGAAGACCGTATTGTCTCAATGATGATCGCTTCAGACTTATGATCATATTCAGTCACAAGATCATGAATCTGTGATTTTGAAGATATAGTATAATCCGTTCCAAAGCCTTCTTTGAGAACTTTTCCGGCTTTCTGAGCTGCATCAATCGCCGTTTGTAGTAAAGCATTCATGGCATTAAGGTGATTATTCATCGCAAAAATACAAACTGTGAACAGTGAATCACAGTTTTTAATCCTGAATGTAATTGATTTCATAAAGGAGGTGTCAATTTGTTATTTTTGCACACTCAATTAGTATTAATGATTAAAATTTATGTCCATACAGCAAAAGTCGCAAGACACAGTATCTGTCATCACTCTCGGATGCAGTAAAAACACGGTTGATTCTGAAGTTTTGTCGGGTCATCTCAAAGCTGCCCAACTAAACTTGGTCGATGATCCTGAACAAGCATCAACCGTAATTATCAATACCTGTGGTTTCATTGATCTTGCAAAAGAAGAAAGTGTCTCAGCCATTCTGGAAGCAGCCGAATTGAAGAAACAGGGCAAGATTGATACATTGATCGTTGCAGGTTGTTTGTCCGAACGCTATGGAAATGATCTTCGGAATGAAATACCTGAAGTTGATCATTTCTTCGGTACTGAAGCGTATGGTAATATTCTGAAAGTTGTTTCCCCCGATTTGAAATATGCTTTGCTTGGTGAAAGAGTGATTTCTACTCCTCAGCACTATGCTTATATGAAAATCAGCGAAGGATGTGATAATCCATGCTCATTCTGCGCGATTCCTCTCATGCGCGGACAACATCGCTCCAAGCCAATTGAAGATTTGGTAAGAGAAGCGCAATCTCTTACAAGACAAGGTGTGAAAGAACTTATTCTTGTGGCTCAAGATTCTACCTGCTATGGACTTGATATCTATGGTAAGCGCAGTTTGGATTCACTTCTTCGCGCCCTAAGTGATGCATCAGGCGCAGAATGGATCAGATTGATGTATGCTTATCCTTCAAAATTTCCGAAAGAAATATTGCCTGTGATTGCAGAGCGAGATAATATCTGTTCCTATATCGATATGCCTATGCAGCATATTTCGACGCAAATGTTGAAATCCATGCGTCGAGGGATCACTAGAAAAACTACAGAGGAATTGATTCATCATATCAAAGAAACAGTACCGGGAATCACGCTTCGCACAACATTCATTGTTGGATATCCGGGTGAAACAGAAGAGGACTTCCAAGAATTATGCGATTTTGTAAGTACGGGCTCATTGGACAGAATGGGCGTATTTACTTATTCCCAAGAAGATGATACCTATGCCTATATTTTGGGAGATCCAATTCCTCAAGAAGTAAAGGATGAACGCCGCACAATTCTGATGGATATTCAAAAGCAAATTTCACAAGATGCAAATCAAGAATTGATAGGGAAGAGAGTCCGCGCGATGGTGGAGCAAGAAATCAATAGGGAATATCAATGTAGAACCGAAAGAGATGCTCCCGAGGTTGATAATGAGCTCTATGTGAGATCAGACACAACGCTCAAACCGGGAGACATGATTTGGGTTGAGATTGATGATGCTGCTGAATTTGATCTGTTTGGACATATAGTTGAATAAAAAAAGAGGCCATCGCAATGAAGCGATGGCCTCTTCTAATACTATGCCAACTATTACTTTATTGAGTATCGAAGCAATTCTCTTACAAATCCATCACCTTTGAATTGTATTGGTTCAAGACCAGGAACAACAACTCTTAAGTCAAGTGCAGGGAATTCCTCTTTAACAATTCCAACATTTTGAGCTATCCACACAAATTGCTTGACATTGATTGAATCCACAGGAATTTGAGTACCAAACAAAGTTATTGAAGGCTTCAATGTTAATGTCAATTCAAATTTCGTTGTATTTGGGAATGAAGTACCTTTTATCACTTCTGTGGCAGTTGCAACTTTCTTTCCTCTCATAGTGATTGCTGAGGTCAATGGGATATTCTGTCCATTAAATGGAATGGAAACACCAGTAATTGATGTGTCGGCTATAATCCATTGAGAAGTTGCAGCGAAATCAGCAAACTTTGACCATCTTCTGGTCTGTGGTACGATTGCATTGATGAGATCTGTCAACTGAATTCCGGGAGGAATGAATTGCCAATATCCCCAAACTGTTTGGCCTTCCTTTGAATAATGATCGGTTCTAATTTTCTCATTGTTTCTGAATACATCAAATGCAAAAGCTGTTTTACCTTCTTTGATCGATGAAGTGCCGATTACCATAGAATCGTTTGTTACTGAAGAAGGATCAGGATTACCTGTTAAAGAATCCAAACGAGTGATGCTGTACACATGATAACTGCCTGTCTTCAATGGCATATTATCATTATCAGTTGTCGGGGTTGTTGTGGTGTCATCGGAACAAGAAGAAATTCCGAGTGAGAATCCCATCGCAATGATGATGAAGACTGATGTTAATAATGATTTCATGATAAAACCTCTATAAAAATGAATTACATGTTTCTTCGATACTGTCCGCCGACTTGATACAAAGCATTGGACATTTGACCAAGCGAACAAACTTTGGCTGCTTCCATCAGGGCATC
>DBCJ01000019.1:0-30594 GCA_002293005.1 Ignavibacteria bacterium UBA961
AGAAATAAACCAAACCAAATAATGATTGACATAATCACCGGTATTGGATATAAAGGCATTTTCCATGGGAAGAATTCTTTTCCTTTTCTTTTTCGCAAAATCATCAATCCAATTGCTCCTCCGATGAATTGTACTAATGCGCGCATTGCAACAATCGCACTGATGATTTCACTCATTCTGAAAAGCAGAGAGAAAATAAATGCAATACCACATAATACCATGAGTGAAATATGAGGAAAATGCTCTTTGGGATGAACAGATGCAAAGATTGAAAAGAAAGATCCCTCTTTTGCCGCTGCATATGGAATGCGTGAATAACCAAGTGTGACCGAAAATAGGGAAGCAAATGCAATGAACAAAATGAGTCCTGTTGCAATTTGAGCAGCTACAGGACCATGTAATGTCTCAATGAAAGTACTTACAATGAATGGGGATTTCTGTACTTCCTGCCATGGGATGACACCGACAATGCTTAAGTGCATTGAACAATACAAAATAGCAATGCCAATGATTGAAATGAAAATACTCTTGGGAATCACTTTGTCAGGTTGAGAAATTTCACCTCCTAAATGACATACATTGTAATATCCGAGATAACTATAAACAGTTTTGAGCATGGCATGTCCCAATCCCACAAAGAAGATCGAAGAGAAGAAATCGGGGCCTTCACTCATTCCTCCAAAAGCTTTCTGCGCGTCAAAATGTATGGCCCCACCAATGATGAGCCATAACATGGTACCTATGACTGCAATCCACATGAACACAGAAATTTTGCCTATCTGTTTGATATTGCGATACAGCAAAACAAAAATGAGCAATACCACCGATCCTGAAATTGCTTTTTGTGCAATTGGATCCAAGGGCATCAAATAGGTGAAATATTGAGAGAATCCGATTGCACCGGATGCAATGACAAGTGGCGCCTGAAAGACCGTTTGCCAAATGAAGAGAAATGACATCATGGAACCCCATTTGGATTTCCCATAACTTTCTCTCAAAAAGACATAACTTCCACCGGCTTGGGGCATTGCAGCACCAAGTTCAGCCCAGATGGTGCCATCAACAATTGCCAATAATGCACCTGCTAGCCATGCGATGATCGCATGTGGACCATGCATTGATTGGATAACGATCGGCAGCACAATGAATGGTCCGATCCCAACCATATCTATCATGTTTAATGCTGTTGCTTCCCTCAAACTGAGAGATCGCATCAAACCTTGTGAAGTAGAAGTAGAATTCATGGGCTCCGTTCAGAACAGTATATTGCAGTAAGAAAGTGTGCAAATTACAAAAGACCCAAGACTTCATGTCTGAAATTACGATGCGACATCACCATATTTTCCATCATCTAGCTAAAGAAATTCATGATCATTGCAATGGAATGATCATCACTGAGTGCTATTCGCAAGAAAAGAATAATCTGATCATGCATTGTGAATCTCCGGATGGGAAAACACATGCTCATTTCGAATGGGCAATGCAAAGCGGATCGCCTATCATTATATTGAAAGAACATCTGCACAGGGCAAAAAGTAATAATGTTAATCTGTTCCCTTTCATCATTGGCAGAAAAATCCTCTCCTGCATGAAGCATCCGACTGATCGCATCATCTTTCTTCGATTGACAGGAGCAAGTGTCATTGGTCAATTCTTCGGTGGATCGAATACTTCTTTGTTTATCATCGATGATGATGATCAGATACTTGATTCATTCAAACGATCTCCATTACCCATCGGTGAGCATTATATTCCTTCCATCAATGCGATGCCTGCAATTGAAGAAGCGAATCCTGAATTATCAATTTTTGATGTATTGGTGAAGACAGGAAATGCGGGAAAATCCTATGCACGAGAAATATTTGCAAGATTTTCGGCTTTGTATCCTGAAGTACTTTCTCATCATGCTTTGATGAGTTTGGATGAATTTCAACTGTCTGAACTCAAGCAGTGTTTTCAAGGCGTGATGGAAGAATCGCTCAATTCAGTCAAAGCATATATTCTTGAACTTCCCGATGGGATATTGGCTTTATCATGTTTGCCATTGCAAGAGTCTCTACGAGAAGTTTGGTCGGGCGAATCAATGAGCGAAGCCATAAGAAGATTCCAGGGGTTGAATCATAAGAGAGAGCGCATGCGAAGGATATATCTTGAAATTGAGTCTGACTTAACACTTCGAAGAGAGAAGCTTGAACACACAATTGCACATGTGTCGGAAGATGAATTAAGTAATGATAGAATATCAGAATCTCAGCTCATTGCGCAACTTCTTTTGTCTATGCCTTATCCTGCTTTAAGAGTACATGATGATTCCATTATTCTGCAGCATGAAGAACGTACGATCACAATTCCTGCGATGAAGGGAAAAACCTATGCCGAACATGCTGAACATTATTTCAAAAAGGCAAAAAATGCCAAGGAAAGAAATGAGATTCGCAAGAAATCTCTGCCGAATTTCAGACTGAGACTTGAGCAAGTGATCTCCATGCAGAAAGCTCTCTCAGGAGCTCAAGATCTTCGTACTCTTGAGTTGATTCACAAGCAATTAAAAAATGTCAATACAGAAAAAACGACACAAACTCCTCAGCATCCTTTTCGAGAATTTATTTTATCTCCTAAATATGTGCTGTATATCGGACGAAATGCCCAAAACAATGATCAATTGACCACTAAATTTGCCAAACCGAATGATTTGTGGTTGCATGCAAGAGGTGTGAGCGGTTCGCATGGGATTCTGCGCGGACCATTGAATCCCCCTAAAAATATCCTCGAAATAGCTTGTGAGATCACTGCGTATTTTTCAAAATCGAGAAAAGGTACTTTTGTTCCGGTTGCTTATGCTTTGAAAAAGTATGTAAGAAAACCCAAAGGAGCAGGACCGGGTTCAGTATTGATGGAAAGGGAAGAAGTCAAAATGGTTGAACCACGATTGCCGGAAGGAACTATAGATTCTTGAACATTTTGTGATGTGGAATCCCAACTTCCTGAAATTCATCACCGATGATTTCATAACCAATGGACTCATACCATTGAACAACGGTTTTTCTTGCATGAAGATGAATGGTTCGAAAACCCCTTCCCATGGCTACATCTTCGGCAAATCCCATGAGTTTTGTTCCAATCCCAGCACCTTGCAATTTGGAAGAAACCGCCACTTGTCTGATCTTAGCTACTTGATTGTCTATTCGACTGATGATGCAATAAGCGATCAAATCACCCTCGTAAAAACCACCAATGTGAATATCAAGATCTTCGCCTGCAATATCATTATCAGTCATTGTCATGTTCAGTGGCGTTCTTAATATATCTTGTCGCAATTTCAAGGCCTGTGTATAGGCAGGTGATTGGATGTCGAATATTGAGAATGAAATATCCAATAATGCTTTCATCTTTTTGGGAAGGGAAGATTTAACCATTTCATAAGATCTGTCTATCAATTTCAAAATGTCGGCATCATGCATGTCGGCATGTGTATACTGTAGGGTTATCCAATGCTTTTTACTCATGTGATAGCCCGGTTTTATACAGGAATAATTTGCCAAGAGTTCGGGGATATATTCAGAATCATGTTTGAGATTGATGGACTCCATTCCTTCTGTATCGAGCAGTGCAAACATTTTGCCTCCTATCTTCATGACCAAAGTCACTTCATCGAATGGATATGTTTCTTCAGCATGCGGTTTCAATGTGCAATACTTGACGATTTCATCGAAAGTCATGGACTTTTCCTGATTTTGATTTGTGAATTCACGGCAAAACAATGAATTTGGAATGACTTTCCAATCATTCCTTCGGAAAACGCATGAAAGCAATTGCATGGTTGATTCTATTATTTGCGCCTATTATTCTTTGGTCAAAGAGTGAAACACATATCGTATCGGGTCCGATGGTCACTCATGCGGATACTCGACAAGTGAATATCTGGATTCAAATGTCCGGAAGGGCAAATGTACAAATCTCATATGCGCCATTGAATGATGCATCCAAAGAGAGAATGAGCAAGATATATGTCGCAGATTCTGTTACTGATTATAGATTACTCATGCAGATCGATTCTGTTGAACATGGCAAAAGATATGCCTATTCAATTGTCATCAATGGAAAAAAAACGCAAATCAATCATCCACTTGAATTTCAAATTCCTGCTTTATGGCAGTGGCGATCCGATCCTCCAAATTTCAAAGTTGCTCTGGGAAGTTGTTTTTATGTGAATGAAGAAGGATATGACAGGCCGGGTAAGCCATATGGGGGAGATTATCCTATCGTAACAAATATTTTGCAGAAAAAACCTGATTTAATGCTTTGGCTTGGAGATAATGTGTATTTGCGTGAAGCAGATTGGGGATCTAAATATGGTATCATCAAGCGATATGAACATATGCGTGCATTGCCTGAATTGCAATCACTTCTTGGATCTGTTCATCATTATGCAATTTGGGATGATCATGATTATGGACCGAATGATTCCGATCGAGGATATGTCTTAAAACATGAATCAAGAAATGTGTTCATGCAGTTTTGGGGTAATCCAAGCTTTGGGAGTGGAAAGCAAGAAGGAGTGTACACAACATTTCAGTGGGGAGATGTTCAATTCTTTTTACTTGATAATCGCTTTTTCCGCTCGCCAAATCGAAGAATTACGGGTGATCGAACAATACTGGGTGAAGAACAAAAACAATGGTTGATTGATAATTTGGCTTCGAGTAATGCAACATTCAAAGTGATTGCAATGGGAGGACAGTTTTTGAATCCCCTTGAACGCTTCGAAAACTATGCGAACTATAAAGCTGAACAACAAGAGATCATCGACTTGTTGGGTAAAGAAAGTATTACAGGTGTTTTCTTTTTATCAGGTGATAGACATTATAGTGAAATGTCGGAGCTCCAACCTAAAGCATCGGGTCCTAGATACCCACTACTTGATTTTACTGTATCACCATTAACTTCCGGGGCATTTTCATCAAGAACCGAGCAAGACAATAATCCATTGAGTTTGCCTGGTTCGGCCATCTATGAAAGAAATTATGGAATGCTCGAATTCAGTGGAACAAGTAGTGATCGATCGGTTACTTTTATTCTCTATGACAAATCCGGGAAAGAATTATGGAGATTGACCAAAAAGAGCGAAGAATTGGGAGTGAAAAAAAAGAAGTGAACAATGAAAAGTGCAAGTGACTTTATTGTCAAGCACTTTTGAAATTATTCCTAAAAATGTGAAAAAACGCCATGATAATGTGTGACTTTTTTCATTGTTTTGTGTCATTGAATCCGAAACATCACCATATTTTCCGGTTTATGACAATGCAATGCAGCACCTTTCTCACTTTTCTTATATCAATTGGAATCCTCTTCTCTTTTCAAGAGCAAATCATTTCAAAGCCACTCAAGAAAATCATCATTGATTCATCGAATAATGTGTCATTGGATGATCAATATTATTATCTCGCTGTTCCTGCCGCATATAACAAGAAACAAGTGCAAATGCTGAAAGAGTTTATTCAGCAAAGATTCAAACCGCGAATGCAATCCGATATTCAGTCATTTGGGGATATACTCTCATGGGTAAATTCACGATGGGACCATGATGGTGCCATGAGTCCCGCAAATATGTCCAGCATGGAGATATTGGAAGCTGCTGAGAATGGTAGAAATTTCAGTTGTAATGAATATGCAAATGTCTTCACCGATATTATGCATAGTCTAGGGTATGTATGCAGAACAATTGGTGTGGCCAATGAAGATATTGCTTATGGTGGAATGGGTGTAAGTCATTCTCTTTGCGAAGCATGGTCCAATGATTTGAATAAATGGATATTGATTGATCCGCAATTCGGCCTATTGATCAAGCATGGAAAAGACTATGTGAATTATGCAGAATTACAAGATCTGCTTTCCAAGAAAAAAGAAAAAGAAATACAGTTTGATCACCATGATACAAGAAAAAAAACAATCAAAGAGAAAGATCAGTTACGCATGGATTATCTTGATTTTATCAAGCAATACAATGCTGTTATAATGTTCAATGCTCGATTGAGTGGACGCGATGTCATGCATGTCTGGACAATGGGTAAACAGTCGCAATTTCTTACAAATCAAGGTGGAAATACAAGGCCGCTCATTTTTTTGAATGATTATGAAAAAGCATATTTCTCTCTTAATAGAACTCATATGTTATTTGAGTTCAATATTCCATCCGGTGATGCCGGTTCCGTTGCTGCCAGCGATTCTGTATTAACGCAGGAACTCTTTTTGCAAAGAATGGCAGAGACGGCTTCCGTTCCGGATTTCACGCTTACATTTTCCAATAATATGCCCTGGTTTTCTTATTATGAAATGAGATTCAATGAAGATAATTCATGGAAAAAAGTATCGGGTAATACCATGAAATTAATATTAAAAGAAGGGAAGAATTCCATTGAAGTTCGTTCAGTCAATCAAGCCGGTATTGCAGGTCCAATAACTTTCATGAAAATCAGATATCAATAAATGATTGCATAAATTATGTATAGCGCGAGCATGATTCCCAATGCTGAGATTCTCATTCGATAAGATTGTATAAAGGGGAGTAGGATAGTCGCAATAAAAAGCATAGATATAATAATAGATGCCAAATCAGCTGGCATGGTTGAGATAATGCCATGTATTGGTTGAAAAAACCATGAGGGTTCCAGACTCGTTGAACTTTGTATCAATGCATGAGCCGGTGGAAGTATAGGATTAAACTGCTCAAATAGAATCCCTGAAATCATGGTGAGCGCCATGAAAGCATATACAATTGATTGATTGATGTTTTGAAATGAGAAATGAAATATTCTACCAATTGGGAATAGCAGAGCAATTGTCAATAATGGAAAGACCATCGAATGAAGGGAAAAATACCGTGCTATGATATCCATGGGTTGACCCAATGCGATACCCAAGCCCTGCTCAAGAATCCCTTGCGCTATGAGATATGAAGTAGAGGAAAATTGATCCCAGGGAAGTATATATCCCATCCAAGCAATCATGGCTATAAGCAAAGAAACAATTATCATCAACAGCCAAAGTCCTTTGAAATACCTAGTGTCTTTAACATGAATTCCAAAGAATACAAGAATAGAGATGATGATGGCAAGTAAACAATGCGTGTTTATTGCATGAATTGTCCGGATATGTTTCAGCGGTGTTGTTTGAGAAATATATACCATGCTCTGATATGAGCGAGTTGGTATGATATCATCAGGACCTGCAGTGAGAAAGATATTATCACCCGGAATCGCAAGGGTATCGCCTTCCTGATCCATCAGTACCTTTTCAATTTTCTTGACTGCAAGAAAATCTCCTTGTTCATTGTTTGCTGTTGCGGATGAAGGGGAAAAGTGAATGCTGAGAAGGAGGCCTGATATAATTTGTATTATCAAAGATGATACAAACAATGCCGATAAAATGCTGAAAGGTCTTGATTGAACAATCTCTTTGATATGCACTTTGGCTTCATCATTCCATTGTGAATGAAATGATTGTTTCCAATTCAATAATCGTATGTGCAATGGTGAAGGCATGTCGCAGATTACACTTTTGCATAAGAAATTGCATTCAATGGCCAAGGGTCAATTGATCTGAGCATCGGCAATACCTCTTCAACTGTATTCACCACATGCCACATATTCAAATGCTCGGCTCGCATGAACTGTTCATCAACCGTACTTTGAAGCATGGTTATGAGTGGATCATAAAATCCATCAATATTGACTATGACAATTGGTTGATGAGCCAATCCGAGTCTTTTCCAGGTGATTGCCTCAAGCAATTCCTCAAGGGTTCCACATCCTCCGGGAAGAGCCACTATTCCGTCGGATTTACGAATCATGAGAAATTTACGAGTATGCATGTCTTCCACTTCCTCCAGAATCGATATGCCTTTATGACCCCATTCAAGATTCTGCATGAATTGAGGAATTATGCCTCGCACATGTCCATTACCGGCAATTGCGCCGTCTGCGAGGCGTCCCATCAAACCGGTGCTTCCACCACCATAGACAATATCGATACTTTCATTGGCCAAAATATTGCCAAGTCTATATGCAGATTCCAAAAATATGGGTCGGCAATGATCACTTGATGCACAATAAACGCAAACGGTACGAATTTCTGACATGAACTTTTCTCAAATTGAGTGTAACTTTTGACAAATATACACCGTTCTTGACAGTGTGTCAGAAATATCATACAATTTGTCAATACAGCATTTTTAACTTTAGGCGAAAATTACAGTTTTATGCCAATTGTATGGATTTGATTTTCTTAGGCATATATTTTGCTTGTTAAACTAATCAGTAAACTCATCAGTAAAAATCCATTGAATTCCCCTTAATGAATTATTGATGATTGGACATGCAGGATAAAATGCTATATTCCTCACAGTGAATTCAGAGAACATCGTATGAAATTACATATACTCACATATCTGCTATTCGTTTTGTTTTCTTTTGCGCAAAGCGATTCTCTTCATGCCGCAGGCAATGGAAAGAGTAGTCAGGCAAAATTAGCAGCAACATATTCCAAGAAAATCATGACCGGTGGAATGTTTAGTCCATCAAAAGATTCCATTTCTGGAATTGCTCGCAGAGCATCGATAGATACCTCAAGAAACAATAAAATCATTGGAATTCGTGAGCATTCCGGTGGGATTTATCAATTGGAATTGGACATATCCGACAATCAGCAGAATTTGTCCATTGGAATCTATAATCTTCTTGGTAAAAAGGTCGTGGATGTGCATCAAGGATCAGAATTTGCTGGAAGATCCAAAATGTTCGACATCAATGTGCAAGGAATTCCAAATGGTATTTACATGTGCATTGTCCAAGGTGATAATTTTAGATTGGCTGAGAAATTTTACGTTTCTCGTTAATTACCTTCGACTTTAGAAAAGACCGTTATTTTGTAACGGTTTTTTTTTGCCCTCATTCAACTTTTGAACATCATTTCGCGCGACTAATATGCAAATACCAAATTTCAGAAATGTCTTTACATTCATAATCCTAAGCAGTCTTGGATTTCAGACTGTATTTGCTTCCTCAGGCGCACATGATATCATTCCGCAAACTTTTCTGTGGATTGTCATTGCATTGCTTGCGGCTAGAATGGGTGGATTTGTAGAGAAGTTTGGTCAGCCTGCAGTTTTGGGTGAGTTGCTTGCGGGTGCAATTTTGGGCAATTTGGTTTTATTGCAAATGCCATGGTTTGAAGGAATGAAGAGTAATGAATATCTTCATTTTATGGCGGAATTGGGCGTTGTGATTCTGCTTTTTCAAGTTGGCTTGGAATCGAATGTCAATGAAATGAAAAAAGTTGGATTAAGAGCTTTGCTTGTAGCAAGCATTGGAGTGATTCTACCATTCATTATGGGTAGATATATAGCCGGTCCACTATTGATGCCGGGTTTATCCGAAAATGCATATCTCTTTCTTGGTGCAACACTTTCGGCTACTTCAGTTGGCATCACTGCGAGAGTATTCAAAGATTTTTCCATTTTATCTTCAAAAGAATCTCGCATTGTACTCGGTGCCGCAGTCATTGACGATGTGATGGGATTGGTGCTTCTAGCCATTGTAAGTGCAATTGTGCAAACAGGGTCGATTTCAGTTTTCAGCGTTCTCCAAACGATCACTTTGTCGATTCTGTTATTGGCGGGCGGTACAATCCTTGGTGGCATGATTGCCAAACCACTCAGCAAGTGGATGTCCTCGCTCAATCCCGGCTCCGGGATGAAATTGGCTTTTGCATTGATAGTTGGTTTTCTTTTTGCATATATCGCCCACTTGATTGGACTTGCACCCATTGTCGGTGCATTTACAGCAGGATTGATGTTAGATTCCATTCATTTTGTACATTTTGATGAACCACATTATATAGCTGAATTCAAAGATGCAGTGACATCATCTGATCCGGAAACTCAAGAAAGGGTGATTTCAATATCTGAAAAGCAAAATGAAAAACATATAGAACATATTCTTGAACCCATCGGCCAATTTCTATCGCCGATATTTTTTATTATGACGGGCTTGGCGGTTGACTTTTCAGTATTCATGAATCCAAGCACTGTGCTTACAGCTTTTGTTCTTTCCATCATTGCGATTATTGGGAAGCTGGCTTCAGGTATGATCGCAGGGAAGGGTGTGAACAAGTGGATTATCGGTTGGGGCATGGTTCCGAGAGGTGAAGTCGGTTTGATTTTCGCTTCCGTTGGAAGAGCGCTTGGAGTGGTGGATGCGGCAGAATTTTCTGTGATAGTGGTTGTTATAATGCTTACCACTTTTATCACGCCACCTGTATTGGGTTATCTTTTGAAAAAGAACCCAATTTCATGATTCATCATCGGATTTGTTTCTATCAAGAATGGAATTGAGCATGTCGCCCAATTGTCTGTCAACAGAAATTGGAATGCCGTCTTTATTCACATCGCCCCCATTATTTCTTTTCTTCAATTCTTCTTGTCCTCTTGTGATATGTTTATGTATCTGCATGAATTCTTTCAATAGAAATTGTTCAAATGCATAGAGTTGAGAAAGTACCGTGCTTAATTCCTTTTCGGTAAGTTCTTCAAATTCAGAGCGATACATATTTCCATTTTTCACAGTATCAACGATGATGCTGAGCATCTCTGCTTTGGGATCTCTCAATTCAATATTATTTACAAGCATCAACTGTTCATCTTGCTGAAGTATGCCAAGTGCCTTGAGCAATGCATGTAATTCTGCTTTATTAACTCTATACTCTGTCATAAGATTATTCCCAGTTTAATTGGACGGGGCATATGACGAATGGAATGTAAATTACTTGTTTCATTTTTTCATGAGTTTCTCAATACCATCCGTGGTTCTTGGCAAGGCTTCAGATAAATTCAAAGGTCCTTGCTGAGTAATCAGTATATCATCCTCTATTCTGATCCCTATATTCCACCAACGCTTATCACATGGGCTTCCGGGTGGAATATAAATGCCGGGTTCAACTGTGATGATTGAGCCATCTTTCAAGGTGCCACCTGTGCCCGGATCATGTACATCAAGTCCAAGATAATGGGAAGTACCATGCATGAAATACCATTTTAATTGATCTTCTTTTTCGATGATGCCAAGTGCTTGAAGCCTTTTCAATATCACTTTCCTAGCTGCATTATGAGGGGCACGAAATGGATTGCCGATTTTTGATTCCAAGATGGCAGAATCAGCGGCTTCGAGTACGATGTCATACAATGTCTTCTGATCAGGTGAAAAAGTACCATTCACAGGAAAAGTTCTTGTGATGTCTGCAGTGTAATTTTGATATTCAGCACCACAATCAGCAAGTACGAGATCACCATTCAATGTGGCTTTACGATTTGAGTTATAGTGCAAAATACATGCATTGTAGCCCGCGCCCATGATGGATGAATAGCCGATGTCCTCGGCACCTTCTTTTTTGAATGTATATTCCATCATTGCTTCGAGTTCATATTCTGTGATTCCAGCTTTGGCTTGTTTCATGGCTGAAACATGTCCTTCCAAGCTAATGTCAATCGCTTTTTTCATGAGTCGAATCTCATCCGCATCTTTGATTTCTCTCATTGCTATGAGTTTTTGCAAGGATGTTTTTATGTACAAATCTGGAAAAGATTTATGCAATTCTTCCTTCAAATTCTGTTCAACGGAAAATGGCTTTTCTGCGAGAGGAATGGGAATATTTGCAGTGGGAAGACCGGTAAAGTAAATGGTATCTTTGCCTTTAAGATGTTCCATGACAAAAGTTTTCAGATCCGAATAGGGTAGAATGGTTTCTATACCAAGCATTTTTGCTTCTTCAATTCCCATCAAAGCACCTTCCCATGCTTCCTTTGAAGAATTTCTAGGATTGATGAACAAAAATTCTTTTGAAACTTTTCCTTCATGCATGATTCCACCAGGAGCAAGAATCAATGCAGATTGTGGATATGGCATGCCGGTGAGATAGAGAAAATTACTACTCTGTCTATATGGGTGATTCACATCATTTTGTCTATTTCTGATATCTGCTGATAGTGAAATAATCAGTGACTTTTCACCATGTGAATTCCTGAGCATTTCTCTTCTTTCTTTATATCGGAAAAAGGGAATGCCATCTACATAAGGGTATTCATAAGTATAGCTGATATTCGGAGGTTGTGCCTGAGTTAAAGCGCTCAAACAAATCAGAACCAATAAACAATATTGAGTGAATTTCATTTTTGAACCGGAAGAATATGTCTGTGTATGTCACCTTGTTCTTTTCTCATAATAATGCAAATATGAGAAGGCAAGCTTGATTCAATTGCATATTCGGCATCATTTACCTGTGATATGCGTAATTGAGAACCGTCTATTGAATAGGCACCGATGAGACTAAATCCTGATTGAAGAGTCAGGACATTCCCCATGAGTTTTGGGGCGACTTCAGTATTGTGAACATAAGAGTCTTTAATGTCTGTTGTTGTGGCTTTTGTAAGGAAGAACTCTGAGACTGTATTGAATGATGAAGAATCAACCTTTTGGAAACGATCAGTCACTCTGATCACGGGATAGGGAATGGAGTCAATATACCATGAGTATTCATTGACCATTGAATTTCCATCAGGATAAGAATCCCTGATTTTCACCGCTCTATATGTCCCTCTGCCCGGAAGCACAAGTGTTCCGCTGGCCATATATGTCCTGGTACTATTTCTAAATTGATGATTCTCACTAAAAGTACTTCCCAATGTCCAAGGAAATCTGAGAAAAGAATATGGTTTATCATAAGGACGATAAATATTTGATCCATCTTCATTGACAATTCCAAAACCTCTGAATAGTAAAGCATGATCATTCATGGAATATAATTCATAGACTTTATCATTGCTTCCACCTTCATAAGCAGTGAGTAAAAATGAATTATCGCGAAAGTCAGGAATCGTGTCTTTATACTTTGTGATTTCATATTTGCCTTCAACCGGGATGAAAAGCATATTCGAGCAGTCCCAGTAGAATCCTTCACCTTCGCCTCGAACATTTAATTGCCAGAGATCGAAAGTCTCATATTTAAAGATAGTTACAGTGTCCTTCATCGCAAAGAAAGAGCGCTCGAGTATCTCTTGAGCATTCGTTTCAAGAGTTGAAACGAGTATCAATAATGCAGTAAAAAGAGTCTTCATGATAGATAGAAAGTGTGTATAACAGACTGAATCTTCGATAAATTATCAAAAATCGGTCCATAAATGAGTTCGCAATAATGATAACCTTATCAGACTGCCTTTGAAACTGTTGAAAATTACGGTAAATTTGCGATGCAGCATTCTTGAATTCCTATTAGGTTTCCATTATCATGATGACAGACAGAAAAAAAGAGATCAGAGTCGGCATTGTTGCTTTACTCTCTCTCATTGTGCTCATTGCAGGAATTACAATAGGAAAAGGTCTAATTGTTGGGGTATCTCAAAACACATTGTCTTTTACATTCCCTTCATCAGGTGGCATAGAGATTGGCGCACCAATTTTCATCAATGGTGTAAAGAGAGGCTCGGTCATTTCCACAGAGAATATCAATGGTGGTGTTGCAATAGCCGGTTCCATCGATGATATATCTGATTTACATCCGGATGCTCAGGCCAAAATCAGCATGCTTGAGATTACAGGTGGTAAGAAAATCGACATCACTCCGGGAATTGCCTCCGGAAATCTTGATATTTCAAAACCAATAGCAGGTACAATTAGTGCTGATGCAACTGAACTCATAAGTCTTGTGGGTGATTTAGGTGCGGATGCCTCAGTTACGGTAAAGCGATTGGACAGTGTATTGGCTCAGGCAAATTCATTGCTTTCCGATGGCATCGTTGTGAAACAATTACGCAATACCATCAAAAATGCAGATGAATTGATGATCACCCTCAATGCCCTCATGGGTGACAATAAAGAAAATATGCGGGATCTCATAAAGGATCTTGGTGCATTGGCAAAAGATGCAAAATCCGCCGTGAACAATAATGAGCCAAAACTTCGATCAATCCTCACAAAGTTAGATTCACTCGCGGGAAGTGGACAAAGACTCATGGCCAAGACTGATACTGCTTTGGCAGGAGTAACTGATCTCACGGTTGAGACCAAGGACATGATGAAAAACATCAAGACAAATGGAAGTTTCATCAATAAATTGCTGTATGATAAAACGACTTCCAAATCCATAGACACCACTCTTCAAAGGGTGAATGACCTCTTGCTCAAAATTCATGAGCATGGTCTGAATGCGAATATTCGCCTGGGTACAAGACCATAATCTTTTTTTGAACATCCACTATTCCTCATGACTCACATGGAAGATATGCAACAGATGCTCGGAACTGAAAATGATGCCGAGAAATCTGCTCGTGCATTGTTCGAAAGAGCATTGCAACTCCAAAGTGAGGCTTCTTTCGAAGATTCATATGCAGAAGCTCAAAAGGCATTGGAGCTTGCTCTCACAACAGAAGAGCAAATGCTCATTGCTGAGATATATGCACTTCTAGGATCTTTGAGCCACGAACTCGCATTGTACAGACAATCCATTGAATATATTCGCAAAAGTGGAAGTATTTATGAAAAAAAGGGGATGATGAAAGAAACAGCCGAATTGTGCAATAAGCTCGGCGCTTCTTATGCTTCGAATAGCGATTATACCAAAGCCATCGATTATCATCTTAAAGCATTGGGAATCTCAGAAGAGAATGAAAATGAGCGAGAAACTGCACTGAGTTATATGCATATCGGTAATGCCTATAGCTCCATCCTGGAATTTGGCTCAGCATTGGAATATCAAGAAACTGCATTGTCCATTGCCGAAAAAAGCAATGACAAAAAATTGATTGGCACCATACTTTGTAATCTTGGAATCTCTCATAGCAATCTTGGGAATAATGAACAAGGTCTTGCTTTCATCTTGCAATCCATCGGCATCTTCAGAGAATTGGATGAAAAAAGACCACTCGCTGCTCTGCTTGCCAATCTTGCACATATGTATATGCAACTCAGTGAATTCGAAAAAGCATTGGAATATTCCGAGCAAAGTTTGGCTCTCGCCGAAGAAATGCATCATATCTCACTCTTGATTCAGAATTATAATAATCTTGGAATCATCTATAGTGAACCTGATTGCGTGTTTCTTGATAATGAAAAAGCCAAGTCCTATCTATACAAAGCGCTGGATATCGCAACAGAACATGAGATGAAAGAAAAGCTCATGTATATTCACAAAGATTTGAGTTCTCTTTGGGAATATGCCGGAGAATACAAGAAAAGTTTGGATCATTTCAAATCACATGTTGCCATCGAAAAAGCTTTGTTCAATGCCGATGTCAAAAAACAAGTGCAAGAACTTGAAACCGAAAGAGTGAAGCTTTTGCAAGAAAAGGAATTCGAAGAAGAACGCATTGTTGCCGCTGAACGATCAGCAATTTTGGAAAATATCCTTCCTCCCGCAGTTATAGCACGACTACTCCAAGGTGAAAAGAAGGTGCTTGATAAATTCACGGGCGTTTGTGTACTGTTCCTTGACATTGCAAGTTTTACGGAGATATCTGAAGGACTCGAACCCGAAGATTTACTTGATCTTATGGATTCTATTTTTACGGAATTCGATGAGATATCTAATCGATTTGGTTTGGAAAAAATTAAAACCATCGGCGATGCATATATGGCCGTTTGCGGGGCACATGTGAAGGTTGAGCATCATGCGCTCAAAACAATATATGCCGCACTTGAAATGATGAAGATCAGACGAGAAATCACGATTGCCGGTGAGAAAAAACTCATGCGTTTCAGAGTTGGACTTCATTGTGGAAATGTTGTCGGCGGAATCATCGGAGAAAACAAATATTCCTATGATTTATGGGGTGATGCCGTTAATACAGCAAGCAGGATGGAAACATATTCCGAACCCGGACATGTGCATGCAAGCATGGAATTCATCGAAATTGCAAGACAGCAAAATGATTTGGTGACAGAGCAACAAGTACCTTTCATGATAGTCAAAAGGGAACCAATACATGTGAAAGGAAAAGGCATCATGCAAACCTATTTTATAGAACCCGCCTGAGACATTGAATCCAAGATTACATTCCCTTCCTGCAATATTCTATATTGAATTCTCCACTCTTTGATTGCAACTTCATATACATTCTCATTCACTTGCTTGATTCTACGATACGGATGCGGATATGGAGAATCACGCAGAATCTGCTTTGCATGCATGATGATATGCGCTGACTCAGAATCATTCATCAATAATTGCATTTCTTCAGAAAGTATAATCTCAGTTTCAATATGATTCAATGTGTCAATCCATCCGGCATTTGCATCGGATATGCTGTCTGCATATGGTATATATGGCTTGATATCATAAATCGGAGTGCCATCAAGAAGGTCAGTTCCCTGGACATGAATCTTCAATCCTGAGATTTTCACCAATTTGACCACGGAAATACCAATCGGATTAGGTCTATATGGCGAGCGGGTGGCAAATACGCCCCTTTTTTTGTCTCCTCGCGGAGGCAAGACCATCGGCTTCCAACCCTTTGCAGAATGAAATCCATAGATTAACCAGATATGTGAAAAGGTCTCAAGATCCTGTAATGCCTGTTCAAAATCTTGGCCTTTCATCAATTCAATGGTACCATCAATTCCAAGTGTTGCATCAGGCTGTCTTGGCGTTCGATGCTTGGATGTGGTATTTCCATGAAAAAAACCAATAACTTTGAGTGTAAAGTGTTCTTCTTCCATGAGTCAGTCAATAAAGTGCTTTTAGATTCGTTTCAGCATCCGGTTTTCGACAAAATAAAGGTGATTTATGCCAATTTATGAATATCAATGCCGTAAATGCGGAAAAAACTTTGAAGTATTGCAATCAATTTCCTCCGATGCACTCACGCTTTGCCCTATAGATCAATGCGATCAAGAAGAAAAATCCACGGGTGAAGTTTTCCGAAAAATCAGCGGTGGATCAGGCCTTGTATTCAATGGTACCGGATTCTATCTCACCGATTATGTAAAAAAAGGTGATACAAGCGAATCCTAAATTGTTTGGGAAGTAGATTTGAACGACATATGTCTATAGTGATATATGTCGTTTTTTTTTTCCACCATTCATCTGAAAACAAGACCCAAACAGTAGTTTTGCACAGTTCAAAGCTATTGATTCAACTTCTTTGGTGTATTCTATGAGTTTGAAGCGTACAATTATGCAATCCATCTTCATGATGGCATTCATTGTCATTTTTGCAGGATGTGGAGGCGGAGAGCAACAAACAGGCGGTGCCCTCACAGAAATGAAGGGTGGTAAATTCAAGGGCGGAATTTATAGAGCCAATGAGATGGCGGAATTGCGCTCACTTGACCCGGTTGGTGTCAATGATGCAACTTCGCATCATATCGCGGATCAAATCTATGAAACCTTGCTCACCTATGATGGAGATCTCCATCTGCAGCCGGAACTCGCAGAATCTTGGGAGATTTCTCCGGATGGAATGTCATATACATATCGCTTGAGAAAAGGCGTGAAATTTCATGATGATCCTTGTTTCAAAAATGGCAAGGGAAGAGAAATGACCGCAGAAGATGTGGTTTATTCTTTCACTAGAATTTGCGATGCCAGAACAAGAACACTTGGCGCTGAATATTTCAAGGAAAAAGTTCGTGGTGCAAAAGAATATTATGATGCAACCATTGAAACACAAGCGAATAATACTCCACTGAAAGTGAAGAGTATTCCGGGTTTTGTGGCTGTTGACAAATACACATTTCGCATTGATCTCGTCAAACCATTTGCACCATTCGAGTATTATGTCACTCTCGGTGTTACGCTCATTCATCCCAAAGAAGCAGTTGAGCATTATGCCAAAGATTTCTTCCAGCATCCCGTCGGAACAGGTCCATTCAAATTCATTTCTTGGTCACCCGAGCGTGAATGTGTTCTCAAGCGCAATGAACAGTATTGGGGCAAAGACAAAGACGGAAATCAATTACCATATCTCGATGGAATCACATTCAGTTTCATGAAAGACATCACCAATCAATTCGTTGGTTGCAAGAATGGAAATCTTGAAGAGAGCTATCGCATTCCAAGTGAATTCTTCCAAGATGTGGTTGATGAAAACAAAAAGATCAAACCTGAATATTCCAATTTCCAAGTGCTACATATTCCTGCTTTGTCCACGCAATATTATGGCATGCTTTTCACCGGAAAAGTATTCGGCAATGTGAATATTCGTAAAGCTTTGAATATGGGAATTGATCGCGCGCAAATCAGAAAATTCGTATTGAAATCGCAATCCTCTGGACCCGGCATTCATGGTCTTGTGCCACCTTCCATGGTAGATTACAATGGCACCGAAATCAAGGGCTATGATCTTGACTTGGAACAAGCTCGCGCACTTCTTGCACAAGCAGGATATCCCGGAGGGAAAGGACTTGAAATTTCTCTTCAACTCAATAATGGCGGCGGTCGTAATCTCCAATTGGCTGAAGCAATTCAATCGCAATTGAAGAAGAATCTCGGCCTTGAAGTGAAACTGAAGCAAGTGGAATTTGCTCGACATCTCGATGAGGTGGATGCAGGTAAAGTGGAATTCTTCAGACTCGGCTGGATTGCCGATTACCCCGATCCTGAATCATTCCTCAATTTGATGTATGGCAAACTCGTGCCCAGTGCGCCAAATCAGCCAAGTCCGATCAATCATACTAGATATAAGAATCCAGCATTCGATGTATTGTTCGAACAGGCTTTGTCCGAAACAGATAGAACAAAGCGCATGGAACTCTATCGCAAAGCTGAGCAAATTGCCATGAATGATGCGCCTATGATGATTTTGCAATATGATGAGGATTGGAGACTATTGCAGAAATATGTCGAAGGCTATGTGACCAATGCTATGGACAAACGCATGTATAAATTTGTGTGGCTCAATCCTGCAAAGATGCAATGATGTTTGACGGACAGTTGCTGGAAATACATCCCGAACCAATTCCGAAGTCAATGCTCAATATTCAAAAAAGAGCAATGAGTCCGGAAGAATTTCTTGCATTTTCATCTGTGCAATTATTTCGGATAGTATACCATCACGCCGGATTGCGCATTGCAGGTTTTCTTGCTTTACCACCGGCTCAAGCGAATACTGAAAAATATCCCGCAATTATATTCAATCGCGGTGGTACAGGCGAGAAGGGTGCGCTTACACCCGATTCCGCCTCCATGTATGCCGTTATGTATGCAAGTTGGGGATATGTGGTCGCAGCAAGTAATTATCGCGGTTGCGGTGGAAGTGAAGGCAAAGAGGAATGGGGTGGCAATGATGTGCTCGATGCGGCGGCATTGCTACCACTTCTCAAATCTTTGGAATATGTTGATCATGATCGCATCGGTCTCATCGGCGGAAGTCGCGGGGGCATGATGGCACTCATGATGCTTAGAACCATGTCTGATTTCAAGGCGGCTATCACGATTGGAGCTCCAACCACCTTCGACAAAATACCGAAGGATTCTTATATCTATAAGACCTTTGCGCAGTATCAGTCATCAGGTTCCGATATGTCAAGAGAGGAATTGAAACGCTCATCCGAGCATTTTTGCAAAGAATTGTGCAAGACTACACCTCTGCTTGTTTTGCATGGTACGGGCGACAAAAGAGTCGATCCAATGCATGGATATAAACTCGGAATGGCATTACAGGAAGCAATGCATCCATATAAACTTGTGATGTATGAAAATGCTGATCATATCCTTGCAGGCAGAAGGCAGGAGAGCAATCTTGAGATAAGAGCGTGGATGGATTCTTATGTCCTTAAAAAACAAGCACTTCCAAAGGTTGGTCCGCATGGTGCATAGGACAATTTTCAGTGCCAAACATTGGTGAAAATTGCGTACTTTTGCATAACATTTTTCGACAGTTGAATGTCCTGTTTTGCCTTGCAGCGTAAAAAAGGACTTTACCCACAAATACTTCCAAATACGATGGCTGAATCTACAGAAGAACAAGAACTTAACGGTAAAGGAAAACAGTATTCCGAAGACAGTATCAAGGTGCTCGAGGGGCTTGAAGCGGTCAGAATGCGTCCTGCGATGTATATCGGTGATATCGGTGATCGCGGATTGCATCATCTCATTCAGGAAGTGGTCGATAATTCAATCGATGAAGCACTTGCAGGATTTTGTACAAAGATCATTGTAACGCTTCATAATGATGGCTCTTGTTCCGTTCAAGATGATGGACGCGGTATTCCAACAGGACCTCACCCGGTTAAGAAAATCTCCACACTTGAAGTTGTGCTTTGCACATTGCATGCAGGTGGTAAGTTTGACAAAGGAAGTTATAAAGTTTCCGGTGGTTTGCATGGCGTTGGTGTTTCCTGCGTAAATGCACTTTCAACCAAACTCGAAGCCACCATCAAAAGAGATGGTAAAATCTATAGTCAAGAGTATTCTAGAGGGAATCCGGTTCATGATGTCAAAGAGATTGGCACATCCAAAGAAACCGGAACGATGATTCGCTTCTATCCTGATGATACTATCTTCAAAACAGTTGAATTCCGTGCTTCACGCGTTGCAGAGCGCCTTCGCGAATTGGCATTCTTGAATCCCGAAGTGAGTTTGATACTCATTGATGAAGCTAATTCCAAAACTGAAGAATATCATTATCCCGGCGGACTTTCTGAATTCGTTCGTCACGTTGATTCACATCTCACCGCATTAACTGAAACCGTTTCCATTTCTGGATCCGGCAAAAGTGATGTTGGCGCAGATACCATCGTTGATGTATGTTTTGAATACAATGATTCGTATAGCGAAACATTGCTATCCTATGTAAACAATATCAATACCGTTGAAGGCGGAACGCATGTGTCCGGTTTCCGTTCTGCCCTCACGCGAACAATCAATTCTTATGCTACCTCAAACAATCTCACAAAAGCCGCTCTTACAGGAGAGGATTTCCGTGAAGGTTTGACTGCGATTATCAGTGTGAAAGTTGCCGAACCACAATTTGAGGGTCAAACAAAAACCAAATTGGGGAATGGTGATGTCGAAGGTATTGTTCGCCAAGTGGTGAATGAAAGTCTTTCCATGTTTCTTGATGCAAATCCCAAGATTGCAAAGAAAATCATTGAAAAAGCAACACTTGCTGCAGAAGCCAGAATGGCCGCGAAGAAATCTCGCGAACTCGTTCGTAGACAAAATGCTCTCGAGAGCTCAGCACTTCCCGGTAAACTTGCCGATTGTTCGCTTCGTACTGCGGAAGACACTGAAATCTATCTTGTTGAGGGTGATTCAGCGGGTGGTTCCGCAAAGCAGGGAAGAGATCGTCGCTTCCAAGCAATCCTCCCGCTTCGTGGTAAGATTCTGAATACGCATCGCGCGCGAATCAATAAGATTTTGGACAATGAAGAAATCAGAACAATCATCGCAGCGCTCGGTGCAGGTTTCGGTGAAGATTTTGATGCTGAGAAGAGTCGTTATGGAAAAATCATCCTCATGGCCGATGCTGATGTTGATGGTTCTCACATACGCACCTTGCTCCTGACATTCTTCTTCCTCAATATGCGCGATTTGATTACTTCAGGAAGATTATACATTGCTCAGCCACCACTGTATAAAGTGAAAAAAGGCAAGCAAGAACATTATGCCTATAATGATCAAGAGCGTGATGAAATCATCAAGCGAATCAGAAAAGACAAAGGACTTGTTGATGAAACCAATCCTGAATCAGTTGAAAGCACAACCGCAGATGGTATCAATATTCAGCGATTCAAAGGTCTTGGAGAGATGAATCCGGATCAATTGTGGTCAACAACGATGAATCCCGATACGCGTACTCTTCTTCAAGTGAGCATTGAAAATGCCGCGGAAGCCTCATTGGTTTTCGATACTTTGATGGGTGATAAAGTGGAGCCCAGAAGAGAATTCATCGAGAAGAATGCCCAGTATGTGAAGAATCTCGATGTGTGATTGAATCATGCACGACAAATCAAAGGATATCTCTTTACTGAGATATCCTTTTTTGTTGAATGAGCTTACTACGCTCAAGTTCCTTTTTCAGATATTTTCCCGTGATGCTTTTCTTGCTCTTGATGATCTGTTCGGGAGTACCTTCGGCAATGATCTCACCCCCGCCCATTCCGCCATATGGACCAAGATCAATCACCCAATCAGCACATTTTACCATGTCGAGATTATGCTCGATGACAATCACTGTATTGCCTTTCTCAACAAGTTTATTGATGATGCGAACCAGATGCGTGATATCTTGAAAGTGTAAACCGGTTGTAGGTTCATCCAATAAATACAGCGTTTTTCCTGTTGAAATTTTCGATAATTCCGTTGCAAGTTTCACGCGTTGTGCCTCACCGCCGGATAAGGTGGGAGCTTGTTGTCCAAGCGTGATATATCCCAATCCCACATCATTCAGGGTTTGTAATTTTCGCTTGATTGAAGAAAGCTCACTGAAAAAATCGAGAGATTCTTCAATGGTCATGGCGAGAACATCAGCAATGGTTTTGCCTTTGTACTTCACTTGCAAGGTTTCATTATTATATCGCTTTCCGCCACACATGTCGCAATTGACATACACATCAGGCAAATAATTCATCTCAATCTTTTTCATTCCTGCGCCTTCGCATTCTTCGCAGCGTCCACCCGGAACATTGAATGAAAATCGACCTTGCTTATATCCGCGAACTTTTGACTCAGGAAGTTGTGTAAAGAAATCACGAATCTGCGTGAATACACCCGTATATGTCACCGGATTGCTTCTCGGTGTTCTGCCAATTGGCGCTTGATCGATTTCAATCACTTTGTCGATATGCTCCAAACCCTCGATGGAACCATACGGGAGTGGTGAAATCAAAGCATGATGAAAATGTCTCGAGAGAATCGGATACAAAGTATCATTCATGAGCGTCGATTTACCGCTTCCACTCATGCCTGTGATGCATGTCCATGTGCCAAGCGGAATGCGCACATCAATACCTTTTAGATTATGTCCCGTGGCATTTTTGAGTTCAAGAACTTTTCCATTTCCTTTGCGTCTTTCATCGGGTAATTCAATATCATCTTCACCTGATAAGTATCTTGCAGTGGTGGATTCAGGAAATTTGAGTGTATTCTTTTTGGTATAGACATTGATTTCATCTGGCGAACCTTGATACACAATACGGCCGCCATGCACGCCGGCACCGGGTCCGATATCAATCAAATGATCCGCCTGTTCAATCATTTCGCGATCATGCTCGACGATGAGCACTGTATTACCAAGATCCCGCAATTGCTTGAGTGATTGAATCAATTTTCCATTATCATGCTGATGAAGTCCGATGCTGGGTTCATCGAGCACATAAGTAACACCAACGAGTTGCGAACCAATCTGTGAAGCGAGTCGAATGCGCTGAGATTCACCGCCTGAGAGCGTTCTCGCAGACCGATCGAGCGAGAGATAATCCAAGCCGACATTGAGTAAAAATTCCATGCGGGAAATGATCTCTTTCAAAATCACGGAGGCAATCATCATCTCTCTTTCGCTCAAGAGCTTCGAGAGTGAATGCATATATTCAATGCCACGAGTGATATCGAGTCGAGTGATTTCAGAAATTGACTTTCGATTAATCTTCACCGCAAGTGAATTGGCTTTGAGTCTGCCACCCGAGCATGTCTCACATTCAATTTCACTCATTGCTTGTTCAAGTTTTTGCTTGATATCCGATGAAGAAGTCTGATGATAGATTTCTCTCAAATGTGGAATCACGCCGGAGAATCTCACTTGCGCAGTAAAAATCGAACTCGTTCCGGGAACTTTGATATTCACCTTGTCTCGGCTACCATGCAGGATAATAGTGCGAATATTGTCCGGTAATTCAGAAAAAGGAGAGGTCAGATCAAATCGTAATTGCTTGGAAAGTTGTATGATTTGATCCCAAAATTGTGTCTTGCGTTTTTTTCCTATTGGTCCAATTGCACCTTCAGCAAGTGATAGGGAAGGATTGGGAATTAGCAAATCCTCCGCAAAATCACTTACGATGCCGAGTCCTTCACAATCCGAACAAGCACCAAATGGAGAATTGAATGAAAAGGCATTGGGAGCAAGCGTATCATAACCCGCGCCACATTGAGGACATGTATTGAGTGTTGAATGCAATGATTCAATCCATTCATTCGGTTTTTCTTCGGAGAGAATCATGACAACGGATTCACCCAATTTGAGCGCAATTTCAAGGGACTCCGTGAGTCGTGATTCAGCATCTTTGCTGATCATCAAGCGATCAATGATGAGCTCAATTGAATGCGTTTTATATCTTGAAACCTGCATGCCTTCAGAGATTTCAGTAATCTCGCCATCGATGCGGACTCTCGTATAACCCTGCTTGCGGAATTGCTCGAAGAGTTCTTTATAATGTCCTTTACGCCCTTTCACAACCGGCGCAAGAATCATGATGCGCATGCCTTCCGGTTTGGTGAGAAGCATCTCGACCAATTGCTCAGTGCTTTGTTTATGTACGGGAATATCGCAAGTCACGCAATGCTGAATGCCAATTTTGGCATAAAGCAAACGAAGATAATCATAGACTTCTGTTACGGTTCCGACGGTGGAGCGAGGACTATTTCCAATGGATTTTTGCTCAATGGAAATTGCGGGCGAGAGACCTTCAATGCTATCGATCTCCGGCTTTTTCATCATCCCCAAGAATTGTCTGGCATAGGCCGAAAGACATTCCACATAGCGCCTCTGACCTTCCGCATAAATCGTATCGAATGCCAATGAAGATTTTCCCGACCCAGAAATGCCTGTGATCACCACTAATTCATCGCGTGGAATATCGCATGAGATATTGCGAAGATTATGCTCTTTTGCACCTCGAATCGCAATATGCGTGAGTTCTTCGGGGATATCGGAAAGGAGATCTGTTGTGCTTTTCTTAATAGTATTGCGACTCATGCGGGAGATATTTCTGTGTAATTGGAATGTTATGCCAACAATGCTTGTTATGATGCGGTTCCTGTGGCGTATGAATGCCGTCAAATCCGTAATTTTGACAAAAATACGCTGTTTTCCGCAACACATCCCTAATCAAGTTTAATGACTGATTCATTGCCCAAACAAGACAATAAAAACCGATTGATGGAAGATTCATTGCAAGAATTGGAATTTCATCAAGTTCTGCAATTGATTGCGCAATGTGCCTTATCGGAATTGGGTAAAGAGATCATTCTCAATGCTCGTCCCATTGATGATATCGCTTGGCTCACGCTCGAGCATGATCGCGTCGGTGAATTGCGTGATTTACTCGTAAAAGGCGAAGTTCTGCCATCCGAGGGGATTTCCGATATCCGAAATGCCGTTCAGAAGTCGATGATTATCGGTAGTTTTTTGAATGCATCCGAATTATTGGATGTCTATGAAGCCATGCGTGCTTGCAGATTGCTTTCATCGTATTTCAAGAATAAAGCGGAAACCTCTCCCATTTTGGCTCAATTTGCCGATGGGTTTTATGAAAATAGATTCCTTGAAAAACATATCACCGATGCCATTGATGATACAGGTGCAATTCGCGATACAGCGAGCAAGGAATTATCGCATATCAGAAGAGAAATCGTAGAAACTTCCTCTCGACTTCGTTCAAGACTGAATAAACTGCTTTCCAAAGTGTCTGCTGAAGATTTGGTGACTGAAGAATTCATCACGCAAAGAGAAGGTCGATTTGTACTGCCGATGCGCGCTTCTGAAAAGCGCACTCTACCCGGAATCATTCATGGAGTGTCAAATACCGGTGCCACTGTATTTGTCGAACCATCCGAAATCGTTGAAATGAATAATCAACTTTCTCTGCTTCTTGGTGAAGAGCGTAGAGAAATGATCCGCATACTCACGATGCTGACAGCAGAGATTGCCTCGGAAGCCGCTTTGATACTTGGTTCAACGGATGTCCTCGCACATTTTGACGCGCTCTTTGCAAAGGCGCGATATGCGCTCGACATGAATGGCATGAAACCCGTGATTTCCAGAGATTCGGCAATTGAATTGCGACATGTCTATCATCCATTGCTATTTGCAAGACAAGGCAAGAAACCAATTCCACTATCAATTGAATTTGATTTGGGCATTTTGGGACATCTTATTTCGGGTCCGAATGCTGGTGGTAAAACAGTTGCGCTGAAAAGTATCGGACTCAATATCGCAATGGCATTGTCTGGAATTTTTCCTCTCGGGGAATGTCGCACAAGTCCGAAATCTCTCTTCTGCGCAATCGGTGATCATCAATCCATTGAACATAATCTGAGTACATTTTCTTCGCAGGTTATGCGACTCAAAGACATCGTCGATCATGCCGATGATTCTTCGCTCATTTTGATCGATGAGATTTGCTCTGGTACCGATCCACAAGAGGGAAGCGCGCTGGCCTCGGCGATATTGGATCATTGCATTGAGAAAAAGGCAATGTTCATCGTGACGACGCATCAGTCTTCACTCAAAAGTTATGCGCTCAATCGCAAAGAATTACTGAATGCATCCATGGAATTTGATCCCGTGCATCTTGTTCCGACCTATACATTTCTCTCAGGAATTCCCGGTAATAGTTATGCATTCGCGCTTGCAAATTCCATCGGGATGTCGAAAGGTGTGATGGTACAAGCCCGTGAATATCTTGGTGATAAACACTCCGAACTTGAAGAGAGTATTGCATCACTTCAAGCATTTCGAATGCAAGCTGAGGAATCTTTGAAATCCGCAAGAATGGAACTCTCGAAAGCGCAAACACTTCGCGAGGAATATGAAATCAAGGCATCGGAGATCAAAAAGAAAAAGGCGGAGTATTTGCAGTCCGCCAGAGAAGAAGCCAAAGAACTTCTTGCCTCGGCGAATGGACTCATTGAGCAGACAATAAAGGAAATTCGCGAGCAACAAAAAGATGTGGGTGATATTCGAAAGCAATATGAATCCGTCAAAAAAGAACTCAATCAAAAGCTACATGAAAAGCCAAAGAATGATGAAAAATCATCAGGTGCATTTGCAATCGGCGATTCTGTGATCATAGGCGAGAATATTCGAGATGTGGGCACTATCATCATGATGGATCCCGAGAGCGAATCAGCCATCGTGGAATTCAATGGCATCAAATTCAAAACGCAATTGTCGCAGTTGAAAATTGCCAATCGAGCCGATAAACGCAAAGCGGAGTATTCGCAAAAATCGATGTCAAGTGTCCTGAAACTCGATGCAAAAACCAGCATCGATCTTCGTGGATTTCGTGCGGATGAAGCATGTAAAGATGTAGAGCGTTTGCTGTCCGATGCAATACTCGCGAATATCTCCATGGTGACAATCATTCATGGTAAAGGCACGGGAGCATTGCGCAAAGCCATTCATGAGCAATTATCATCACATCCCGCCGTGAGTTCTTTCAGAAATGGTACCATCCCCGAAGGTGGAGATGGCGTAACCGTGGTGGACCTCGCATGAGCAGTCATATCATACTCGCCATCGAAAGTTCTTGCGATGAAACTTCAGCTTCTGTGATTCATGATGAAGTGGTTTTGAGTAATGTGATATCATCGCAAACCATTCATGAGCAATATGGCGGAGTGATTCCCGAACTTGCTTCCAGAGCGCATCTGCAAGCGATTTCCGCGATTGTTGATAAAGCGATGCAGGAATCAGGAAAAGAATATCAAGATCTTACTTCCATTGCCGTGACAACTCAGCCCGGACTTGCCGGCGCATTGCTTGTGGGTTCATCTTTTGCAAAAGGACTCGGCCTGAAACTCGGCATTCCCGTGATTCCGGTTCATCATATCGAAGGACATATCTATAGTGGAATGCTCGAACATCCCGAATGCGGATTTCCATTCATCGCGCTCATCGTGAGTGGAGGTCATACCAGTATTTTCCTCGTTAGAGAATTCGGCGAAGAAATTGCGATTGGCAATACCAAAGATGATGCCGCCGGAGAGGCATTTGATAAAATAGGGAAGATGCTTGGTCTGGGCTATCCTGCAGGACCCCGCATTGATGCACTTGCGAAAGAAGGAAATCCAAAAGCATTTACTTTTCCGCGTGCATTGATGCATGAAGACAATTATGATTTCAGCTTTTCAGGACTCAAAACATCCGTCAGATATTTTCTGCAGAAAGAATTCCCGAATGGCATTCAGGATGAATCCACGCTCAAAGATATATGTGCTTCAGTGCAAGAAGCAATTGTTGAAGTTTTGATTCATAAACTCTTTAGAGCATCCAAAGAACATCGCATCAAAAATATCATTGTGGCGGGTGGTGTATCTGCCAATTCAAGACTACGCTCTGCTTTGCAGGAAGCTTCTGAGAAAAGACCAATCAAT
Source organism: Ignavibacteria bacterium UBA961 (assembly GCA_002293005.1). GTDB lineage: Bacteria > Bacteroidota > Ignavibacteria > Kapaibacteriales > UBA961 > UBA961. The sequence goes on from DBCJ01000019.1 coordinate 28,357, forward strand.
GTCTTTCTTCCCAAACTCTCATACTGCATGGACAATGCCGCGATGATCGGTTTTCTTGCGGCACTGAAACTCAGATATCTCGGCGAATATGCTTTTCACTCACTTCAATTCACCGTCAATCCACGCTCAATGCGTACGGAAAGGATATAATCATGGAACTTCAAAACAGTAGAATACTCATCACGGGTGGCTCGCTCGGCATCGGAAAAGAAACCGCAAAATGTTTGGTCGATGCAGGTGCGATTGTCGGCATCACAGGCAGAAATGCAGAGAGATTGAAAAACGCAGCAGACTATTCCGGCGCATTTCCGATTGTGGCTGATGTAACAAAACCGGAAGACATCGAAAGAACATATCAAGAGTTTTTGGCACATGCCGGCGGACTCGATGTACTCATCAATAATGCCGGTTTGGGTGCATTCCCAACGCTACTAGATGCAACCTTGGAACAATATGAGCATATCTTCAGAACCAATGTATTTGGTCCTGCGCTCATGGCCCAAAAAGCCGCTGCGATATTCATCGAACAACAAAAAGGCGCCATCATCAATATCGGTTCAACCGCATCATTACGCGGATTTGAAAAAGGTGGTATTTATGCTGCGAGTAAATTCGCGCTTAGAGCCATGACAGAAAGTTGGCAACATGAACTTCGCAAGCATTCCATTCGCGTGATGCAAGTGAATCCAAGTGAAGTTGCAACTGCATTCAATTCCGATGAAAGAATCGAGCGTACCGCGGCTGACAATAAACTTCGCTCACAGGAAATCGCCTATATGATCAAGTCCATCTTGGAACTCGATGACAGAGCCATGATCCCTGAATTTTCCGTTTGGGCTACCAATCCTTGGAAACAGTAGTGATAATGATTCGGCAAAAAAGTATTTTTGAAGCTCACATTTAACTGATTGCATGAAAGCTCTCATTCTCTCTCTCGGATTCATCATCGGCATCGGCTGGGGTTTATATCCCGGTTTGCTCAAGCCCAGACCACTTTGGATGCGCATCGGACTCATCTCCGTGATGACAATCATGGTGTTTTTGGCATTATTTCCACGCATCGCCGGCACACCCGAAGATGTCGCATTGATCTATCGCATGGGAATGCAAAAACCCATTCCGGTTTTATGCAAGATCGATGTGTCAAAAGCAGAAAAGCAAGAATCCGGTGAATGGATGATTCCAATTCAAGGCAAAGAGAAAACCTTTTTCCTGAGATTGACTGCTGATAAACTCAATCCCGCTGATTTTGGGAGTGGAAAAATAGTCATTGCTGATTTGAATCGCGGTAATTCCGATGCCGAATTCAGACTTTCAAGTATTATCGAAATCGATCCGCTTATCACGCTACCATATATTGTTGGACTGGAAGAAAGAGCGCGCATACTCTATTTTCATGTGCCGATGTCATGGATTGCATTCCTTGCCTATATCGTCTCGATGATCATGTCGATTCGCTATCTCAGAAATCCATCTCCACGACTTGATATCATCGCATCTTCATCAGCCGCATTGGGTACGCTATTCTGCATCCTTGCTACGGTGTCCGGCGCGATTTGGGCAAAATTTAATTGGGGATCTTTTTGGAATTGGGATCCTCGCGAGACATCCATCTTTGTTCTGCTCTTGATTTATGGAGCATATTTCGTGCTTCGTTCCGCGATCGAACAAGAAGAAACCAGAGCGAGATTATCTTCGGTATATTCCATCATCGGTGCAATCGCTGCAGTCTTTTTCATTTATATCGCGCCTCGCATTTATGGTGGTTTGCATCCCGGTTCTGCCGATGATTCAAATGCAGGACCCGTCATCAGTCAGCAGGCAGGAACACTCGATCTTTTGAAACAAATCATTTTAAGCATGGCATTTTGTGCATTCACCATGCTGTATTTCTGGCTACTCAGTCTTGCTTCGCGTATTCGCCTTGCAGGAAGAGAATTACAATCTCGCATGCTTCATAAGGAATCACTATCATGATGTCATTCTTCGAACAACATGCCATCTATGTCGTCCTCGTCATCGCCCTCGTGATATGGCTTGGACTCGCATTCTATGTCAATAAATTGGATGGTTCGGTCAAACAACTTGAGCAACATATCAAGTAATAGGAATTGAAATGAAAACTCGATATATCATCGGCATCATTATAAGCTTGGCATTCTTAGCCATAGGCATATCCGTATTGGATTCGAGCAAAATTGAATATGGAACGATTGAAGCCGCTCGTGCAACGGGTAA
>DBCJ01000019.1:30654-30913 GCA_002293005.1 Ignavibacteria bacterium UBA961
AGAGAAATCTCTTCACATTCTCGATGAAAGATGAAAAAGGCGAAGTGATTCAAGTGGAATATCAAGGCGCAAGACCCAATAATTTCGACATTGCGGAAAGTATCGTAGTGAAAGGACTTTTTGAAGACAAACAATTCATAGCGAATGAAATTCTCACGAAATGTCCTTCCAAATATGAAGGCAATGCCGATCAACTTCGCAAATCGGGTACTTAATCAATAGGAACTTTCATGCTGAAACGCATCATCATTATCGCTCT
>DBCJ01000110.1:0-14000 GCA_002293005.1 Ignavibacteria bacterium UBA961
TTGACATATCCTCCGATTGGCAATAGACAAAGTCGATAATCAGTATGATCGCCTCCATCCCAGTCTTTCGGTAATTCTCCGAATGTGAATCCGGTGATTTTATTCCATCCGAATAATCTCATGCCCATGCCAATTGCAAAAACTTCAGCGCGCATTCCCGTAGCCCTGGCTATGAGAAAATGTCCGAGTTCATGCACGGTTACGATTATTACGATAACCTTGATGAACTGTATGAGTGAATTCAATGATTCCATGTGTATTCCTTATGCATCATAATGTGGATTCACAATGACGCAGAGATTGCGATAATAAGTGCAAAATGAATTGGATCAGCGAAGTGCTATTGCAAAATCGATGATTTCATTCGGTATCCCTACATGATTTGTCTGATTATCATCCGCTGCAATATCGAGCGGAATGGGCATTGGAGCATGACCGGTATAAAAGGCTGTATAGAAACCACTATCTGCATATGCATAAGCATCTTTCACCATTCGATAAGCAACCCAACTTGCACGAATTATATCGGCGACTGCTGCTTTACCGCCTCTTTGAAAATAGCTCATGTCAACAGTGCGGATTTCATGAATGACATTTCTTTTTTTGAAAATGTCCTCTAGTGTTTTGCGAATGGTATGTAAATCTTGATCATATCCTTCAGCAACGATAATGCGTGTATCACGGTCGCGTTCTTCTATCATGGTTGCGAGATATTCATAATCTACATGCTCACCAGGACAAATAACATATTCTGCACCGGCGGCAATGCCTGAATAAAATGCCAAATAGGCGGAATCTCTTCCCATTGATTTGATCAAATATACTCTTCTATGAGAAGACGCTGTATCCTTGATCCACTCGAGCATTTCATGACTCTTGTCCAAAGCGCTATAAAAACCGATTGATGAGCCGAATGAATTGCATACATCATTGTCGATGGAACCGGGCGCGCACAGAACCTTGGTTTTGATTTTATCTGCTTTGATCAATGTATTGATTGCATGTGCTGCTTTGATGCTTCCATTTCCGCCGCATACGAACAGATAGTCAATGCGATTATCATGAAGATTTCTGGCCGCGCTTTCTTGCAAAATTGGATCTGTGGCAAGATCAGGTACGCGAACTGTTCCAAGAATAGTTCCACCGGCAGAAGCAATACCTGCCACCGAACCTTTGTCCAATTGTCGGAAATCATTGTAAATCAATCCTTTCCAACCATCAAGTACACCCCAGACAGATGTTTCGGTTCTGATATTGAGTGCGGATCGAACAATTGCACGAACGAAAGCATTCATGCCTGAACTATCACCGCCACCGGTTAGGACTGCAAACTTCATTGATTCTTCCTGTGATATGTATTAGCGTCCAAGAAATTCGGGCGCTCTTTTTTCTATGAATGCTTTAACGCCTTCTGTATAATCATACGATTCTCCTGCCAATTGCTGATACTCGGCTTCAAGCTCAAGCATATGCTCAAGAGTAGCTGATTGCGCATTTTGCAAGAGTAATTTCACATAGCCATAACTCTGTGTCGGACCTTCCGCATACTTTTTGGCCATTGCCTGCAAACCGTCCGCAAATGCACCGGGATGCAATACTTGATTCACCATTCCCAATGCCAAAGCTTCATCGGCTGAAATTGGTTTATTCAAAGTGGCAAATTCAAATGCTTTTGCATATCCGAGCATTTTAGTATATAAGAATGTTGCACCGGAATCAGGAATCAATGCGATTCCAATGAATGCTTCAACAAATTTTGCGGATGCATTCATGATGCGTATATCACAAGCCAATGCAATCGAAAGACCTGCACCTGCAGCAACACCATTGATACCTGCAATGACCGGTTTGGGTAAACTTGTGATCAAGCGAATGATGGGATTATATCTTCTTTCGAGAGAATCTTTTAGAGAGCGCTTTCCGCCTCCGCTTGGAGCATCTTTCAAATCTTGGCCTGAGCAAAATGCCTTGCCCGCACCTGTCAACACAACACATCGAATTTCATCATTGTCATGGGCATGTTGAAATGCAGATTGCAAATCACCGGTGAGTTGCTCATTGCAAGCATTATAAGAATCCGGTCTATTGAGAGTTATGGTATAAATGCCCGAATTCAATTCTGTTAGTATTGTTTCATATGACATGAGTAATTTCCATCATGATGATCAAGCTGTTTTGGCAGACATCATTTCTATGAATTGTTTAAAGAGATAATCAGAATCATGAGGTCCCGGAGCGGCTTCCGGGTGATATTGCACTGAAAATACAGGCAATTCACGATGTCTGATGCCAGATAGTGTGTTGTCATTCAAATTGACATGTGTTGCTTCTAGACATGAAGGCAGGTTTTCTTGATCAACGGCAAAACCATGATTCTGTGATGTAATTTCGATTTCTCCTGAAATCAAATTCTTCACAGGATGATTTCCACCTCTATGTCCAAATCGAAGTTTATATGTTTTGGCTCCGAATACCAATCCGAGCAATTGATGACCAAGACAAATACCAAAGGTAGGTATGCCTGATTTCATCAATTCTGTGATTGTATCAATGGCATGAATCGTTGCAGATGGATCACCGGGACCATTGGAAAGAAAAATTCCATCAGGATTCATCGCAAGAATCTCTTCGGCTTTGGTTTGGGCAGGGAATACCGTGATATCGCATCCATATGCAGATAATCTTCGAAGTATATTTCTTTTGATACCATAGTCAAGAGCGGCAATACGATATCTTTTTTGGATATCAATCAGAGGATCTTGAATCAAATCTTCTTGTTTGGGTTCATATAGATATGTTGCCGAACAAGTAACACCCAAAGTCAAATCTAATCCATCCATCGACGGGATTTGGCGAGCTTCATTAATCAATGTCTGTTCATCCTTTCCTTGTGCTGAAATAATGCCACGCATTACTCCTTCACTTCGAAGAACTCGAACTAATTGTCTAGTATCAAGACCTTGTATTCCAATTTTACCTTGCTCTTGCATCAAATCTTGCAATGAACCGGTTGCTCTCCAATTGGAGTACGTTCTGGAACATTCTTTGACAATGATTCCCTCGACTTTCAATGAATCCGATTCGAAGTCTTCCGGATTGACGCCATAATTTCCGATATGTGGATAAGTGAACGTCATGATTTGACCCTTGTAACTTGGATCAGACATGATTTCTTGATATCCGGTGATGGCTGTATTGAACACAACTTCACCTCCGGCTTCTACATTCAAATCTCCAAAGGCCTTTCCGTGGAAGATCATGCCATTTTCCAAGGCCAAAACTGCATCATTATTCATGGTGTCGACAAAAAATTCAGGAAGTAATAGGATAGATAGGCAAAAATAGGAAAATTCATGCAGATAGGGGAGTGTATGATGTGGATTTGATGTGGATAACAGGTGTATAATCACTGTAATTTTTCTACAAATGAAATGTCTTTAAAATTAAGTCATCTTGTGGCCAATAAATGGCACTTGAAGTCTATTTTTTCTTTGTTCAGACCGATAATCCCGTGTAATTTGTAGGGGTTAAAAATCAAAAGTCATCACTAATCATATACGGAGTTAATCCATGAGAGTTTTATCCTCATTTTTGCGCAAGGCATTGCTCTTTGCGCTCATTGCGATGCTTGCAGTGCAGGTATCAGATGCGCAGTCTAAAAGACGCGTATACATTGAAAAATACACCGGCGCATGGTGTCAATATTGCCCCAATGGTGCTGTTGCATTTGACCAATTGGGTCAGCAATACACTGATGAAGAAGTGATCATGGTTGCGGTACATCAAACTGATGGAATGTCAATGTCCAATCAGAATGATTTTCAACCATATATCAATGGTGTTCCTAGTGGCTCTGTAAATAGATTGTACAATGGTGTCAGTCCTGGAGCTTGGGCCGGTTATATCCCTGGTATCATCAGTCAAGATGCTGCCGTTGAAGTGAATTTGAAAAATGTGTCTTTCAATAGTGGAACACGCAGAGTTACATGTACTTTGGAAGCAAAAGTAAATCGTGACATCACCGGTCCGGTTCGTGTGAATGTTGTTGTTGTTGAAGATAGCGTCGTTGGTTCCGGAAATCAATTCGACCAAGTGAATGCTTTCAATACTCAGGCAGGTCATCCTTTTTATCAAAGAGGAAATCCAATCAAGAACTATCCACACCGACATGTTGCAAGATTTATGGCTGATGGTACATGGGGCGCAACAGGCGTGATTCCTGATAATCCAAAAGCAGGTGCAGTCTATACAAAGCAGTACTCTTTCACAGTGAATGCATCATGGAAACCTGAGCGCATGTCATTGGTTGGCTTGGTGCAAAAGTATTCAGACAATGTTGGTGCTCGTGAAATTTTGCAAGCAGTTGAAGAATCTCTTCTCATTCGCAGTACACGCGCAACACTTGATCAAACAGAATCACCATACTTGAAGGTTGCTGCCGGTGGAAAGAAAACACAGACAATCAAAGTCACAAATGACAATAACATGACATTGACTTTTGACATGTCTGTAAATGATACAAAATCTGTTTTACCTGCAGATTGGACAGCATCAGTTGAACCACAATCCTTGACATTGGCGAAAGGTGCATCGGAACTGGTAACAGTGACAATTGAATCACCTACTTCAATTCCAGAAGCAGAATTGACAACAGTTGTTGTGGATGCAAATCCAAGAGAAGAAGCGAATACAAAGCCAAAAACAACTTCCACAAGTTTGTATGTATTACCTGAGACTGCAAAAGCGGCAATCGTCTATGAATTGAATATCAATCAATTCAATGATTTATACAAAGATGCCATTAAGTATACAGACAGATTCGGTCCCGCATTTGTGAAATTGCCAAATAATGCAACATTGCTTGAAGCATATAAAGACCAATTCAAAGTATATGTATTCAGTGTTTTTGGTGGTGGATTATTGAATGGTCAAATCTATAATGGTTCCCCAATTGGAACTACCACAGATGTCAATCCACTTGCAAAAACAGTTTCAAATATGCTTGCTGAAGGTAAGAGAGTATTGCTTTCTGCACCTCAATCAATGTGGTGGGCATTTGACAAAACAGCAAATACAGCAGCAGGTAAAAATCAGGATGTATTGAATTTCTTCAATAATACTTTGAAACTTCAATTCACAAAAACTGAACAACGCTATACATTGAGTGGAAATACAATCACATTGAAGCCTTATGGCGTTAAAGGATTTGACAATGATTCCATTGGTGATCAATTCAATGGAATGGCAAATCAGAATTTCACCAATCATGTCTTCTTTACAGATATCTTCAAATTGGCTTCCGGTTCAACATGCGTTCCTGTTTTGTATTCCGATAATAGCAATGCAAATCTCGTCGGTGTTCGTTATACAAATGCTCAAGGTGGTAAGCTCGTATTCGTAACTCAGCCAATCGAAGCATTTGATAATTTCGTGATTCGCGAAACCTTTATCAGAAAATCAATGGAATGGCTTGCAGGTGATATTTTTGTTGCTGCCAAGAAGCCCGTGTTGACACTTAATTCAGATGTGAAGTTTGGTCCATTGGAAGTCGGACAAAAGAAAGAGATGACAACAGATATCAGCAATACAGGCGAAGCTGATTTGGTTGTATCTTCTTTGGGTTTGAGTGGCTCCAGCGCAAGCGTATTCTCCATCGTGAATAAGCCGACATTGCCAATGACATTGAAGCCCGGTGAATCTGTGAAGATTACACTTGAATTTGCACCAAAAGAAAAGAAATCCTATTTGGCTTCATTAGATTTCACATCCAATGATGGCGGAGTAGATAATTCAACTTCAGGTATTGATCTTCTTGGTGAAGGAATTCAAACAGTTCCTGATGTTCCTGCTCTTGCCGGCATTGCAGATCTCGATCTTGGTCAAACAGCAACTACCATCGAGAAAACACTCTCCCTCAACAATAATATTGATGGCGAAATCAAAGTAACTGGTGCAACAATCTCCGGTGCTGATCAATCCGCATTCTCATTGTCAGTACAGCAAGGCACAATTCCGAAAGGTCAAAAATTCCAAACAAAGGTTACATTTACACCAACCAAAGATGGAATTCACACAGCTGTCTTGACATTGAACACACTTGTGACTTCCACAAATAAGACAGGTACATATACAGTCAACCTCACAGGTGAAAAGCAAGCAGTTTCAGGTGTGAAGGAAGATCGTATCCTCACAAGTTCTGTACAAGTAATGCCTAATCCTACAACAAGTGATGCATATGTGACATTTTCTGTTGCAGAACCAACAGTGATGACTATCACAGTTACTTCACTCAATGGTCAGGTATTGTTCACTGCTCAAAACCGCAGTTTTGATCAAGGTTCACATGCATTCCAATTGCCTGTTGGATCATTCGCTACAGGACAATACACTGTGACGCTCCGCTCACATAGCGGTGCCACAATGTCAATGCCTTTCAGCGTGATTAAATAATATATCTAGATATGATAAAGCCCCGATTCCATTTGGAGTCGGGGCTTTTTTTATACCAATTCTTTGATGAGAATAAAAAGGGCGAGAAGTGCAATGATGATTCCAAAAGAGATGCGAAGTAAATCTTGTCTGATTCTTTTGGATAACATGATGCCGGCATAACCTCCAAAAACGGAGGCAATTGTAAGAAGCGTGAATAATCCCCATTCAAGATTCTTTCCATTCAATATATCCACAAAAAAACCGGGTAGTGCATTCATTGCGATGAGTATCATGGATGTGAATGCGGCTTCTTTGACATTCATGCGCCCAATGAGTATCATCGCAGGGACAATTAAAAAACCGCCACCAATACCCGTGAATCCTGTCAATACTCCAATGAATAAACCTGTTAGCACTAGAAGTGACAAGGAAATATCATGAGATTCATCGCCTTGTAATTTCTTTTGTGAAATCATTCTTTGGGCAGAAAACAACATCAATATTGAAAGAATGATCATTGAAAATGAATCAATGGAAATCTGAAGCATTCCAATTCCCAATACTTTTGGCAATGCTGGTATGATAAAAGCACGCATGATCATAATGCTGAACATTGCAGGAAATGCAAAGGTAAATATCACTTTCACATTTACTTTTTGATCGCGGGAAGTTCGCATGGCCGCAATTGCCGAACTGATTCCAACAATTCCCAGCGAATATGTTGTAGCAATCGTCGGAGGCAATCCAAGGATATACACCAATACCGGCATGACGAGAATTGATCCTCCAGCACCAAGCAAGCCAATTGCGATGCCAATGATTGATGATGCGAGGAGGGAAATCAATAATTCAATCATGACTTATATCACAACATTCAATTCTTTCTCAATCGCCTCGATGAGTATCTCTCTCGGGAGTGCTCCCATGGCCATTTTGGGTGAATCATTCACCGGTACGAATAATAGAGAAGGAATGCTTTTAATTCCGAACATCGCTGATAATTCTTGTTGTTCATCAGTATTGATTTTATAGAATTGCACTTTACCATCATAGATGTTTGACAACTCTTCAAATACAGGAGCGATTGCTCTGCATGGACCGCACCATGGCGCCCAGAAATCTATGATACAAGGAATATCGCCTTTATAAGACCATTCCTTGCTTTGCTCATAATCAAAAACCAATTCTTTGAATGTTTCGAGATTCAACTCTTGTGTCATATTAAGCCTCTATTTCAAAATTATGTTGTTTCCATTCATTGAATCCACCGGGCACATTGAAAATTGTCCGTGAATGTGCTTGTTCCAGAATACCCATTGCAATGCTGGATCTATCACCGCCTTGACAATGAACAATCAAAGAACCTTCGGGTAATTCAGCAAGTCTATTGCGCAATTGTCCGCCATGAATATTGATTGCACCCGGAATATGTCCTTCCGCAAATTCATTTGCTGAACGAACATCAAGAATTGTATACTCGGAATCTTTCATATGTTCATGCACCTCATCCAATGTCATTTGATGAACTGAACGAAGCGTATATCCGAGATCCACATATTCTTGAATATCGGTGATGAATCCTTTACTGTGATCCATGCCGATGCGCATCATTTTTCTTGTGATAGATTCAATTTCCTGCTCTTGTGCAATGAGGATGAAGGGTTTGTCATATTCCACAATCCAACCCATCCAGGTTGAGAATGCTTTATTGTTTTGAATATTCACTGAGCCGGGAATATGACCCTCTGCATAGAGTTGTTTTGGTCTTGTATCGATAATCAATGTTTCTTGTTTGATATGCTCAAAGAGTGCATCAGGACCCAATCTATGTAATGCGGGAATATCACTTAATAATGGTCTGTCAATTTTATTGAGTGATTTCATCTTCGCAAAATAGTATGGAGGTTCTGGTTGACCGTCGAGCAATTCCTTAACGAATGCATCTTCAACAGTATGCTTGAGTGCCCAATTGACGAGTTTTTCATAGCCGACAGTTGATCCGGGAACAGCGCCCAATGCCTTGCCACAAGCTGATCCTGCTCCATGTGCAGGCCATATCTGAATATGATCTGGTAATTGTTTGAATCTTTTGAGTGAATTGAACATGGTCTTTGCACCTTCGACCATGGTTCCGGAATATCCTGCAGCTTTTTCGAGAAGATCGGGTCTGCCGACATCACCTACAAATACAAAATCACCTGTGAACATCATCACAGGATGATTGCCACTTGGAGTGTCTGTCAAAAGAAAGGAGATATGCTCGGGTGTATGTCCGGGTGTATGCATCACTTCGATACGAAGATTACCAACCATGAATGTATCAGAATCTTTGAGTCCTTCATGCGGAAATGCATATTGCCATTCGGGTCCGCCTTCATCTGATAGATACAACTTTGCACCAGTGACAGATGCCAACTCTCTTGAACCACTGAGAAAATCCGCATGAATATGCGTTTCAAGAATATGTGTGATTCGTAGTTTTTCTTGAGATGCAATTTCAAGATATACATCAATGTCGCGTTGAGGATCAATCACCATTGCGGTGCCTGATGCTTGGCAACCCACAACATAACTGGCATGTGCCAGGCCCTTTTCATAAACATGTCTGAAAAACATAATCATTCTCCTTTTGTAATTGACTTTGACACAAACCTAGGAGATTGAAACATGTTTGTCTGTGATATAATCACACATGAAGTGAATGCTGAATTTGCTGATCATTTTTGACCAATTTATCAGGCTCAATACGAGTTTTGCCAAGCAAATTGGCAAATGCAACTTTGATCAATGCCGCTATTACAAGCGTGATGAGCGCTCGCGACATTGCTGAATACGATAGCTTTGATAAGGCTTCCTTCTTCATAATAATTGATGAAATAGGTATTCCAATCAAAAGCAAAAGTGGTATTAAACCTAATATAGACCACTCCTGATTGAATATTCCTTTACCCATCGCTTCAACCAATCTAGGTGCAATACCGAATGCGGAGAAAACCAATGCTAAACCAATCAATATCCAATGAATCCGAATTGATCGAATTTTGGTATTGATAGAGAGTAATCCCATGAGTGAAATTACTGCAAAGGGTGGAATGATCATCGTTGAAAATCCAAAGATTCCATATGCTAGTAGAAACCAGATGAGCATGAACAGAAATGCTTTTGGAAATGTACCATCATTGATGAAAAATTGTTTGATTCCGATGATCAAGCCGGCAATAAAAAAGGGAAGCAATGCGAAGTCAATAATCAGAGTATGAAGATCTAGTCCTTTTGGAATATAATGTGCAAGTTGTATAGAATCGAGTATTTGCGAGAAGAAGGGAAAATCCATCTGCCAATACCAAGAATATCCTCCCAATATTCCCAAGATGATTGAGGAAATTCCAAACAATAGAATCTTTGCATTTGGTAAAAAAATGATAGTTGCAGTTAGTGCAATGGCAAGAAACAAAGCAATTCCCGCGAATGATGAGAGCGTGAGTATTAATACTGAAATGCATAATCCCATACTCATGAGTAGCATTGAATACCATTGGGAGCGTTGACTGAATATCATTGAAATAAAGAAAGCCGTACTTATGAGAACAAAAGTAATCCCCCAAATTTCCTGGCTTGCATGACGGGCCGTGTCATTCCACATGAGTGATCCCGCAAGAAATCCCGGAGCAAATAATGCATGTTCGGATTTGAGAAATCTTTTGGAGATAAAATACGATGCAAATAATCCAATTGTTGCCAGTATTGCCGAAAGGAATCTGGTATTTGGAAGTGTTTGACTAGTGATATTTGTCCATGCCACCATTGCCCACATGGGTAATGGCGTATTGACGAAAGGTGATTTTCCAAAGGATAAATATGGTGCCTGATCCGCAAATGCACCCCATGAATCTGCTGTCCAAGGTGTGGTTCCAAATATGGATAATATACCCCAATGCAGAGAAAAATCTTCCTCAGCGACAGTCATGCCCGGAAGATCAATACGAAAGAAACTGAGCAGTGCGGAGATCAGTAGAAATGCAATCAGTGTATGTTGTTTGGATGTCATTCGCATTGTTCAATTGATGTTGAGGATATATCGAGGTCGTGGGTTTTTCTTGCAATTTAAATTCCACCGGGTCAATTCTCGGTATTTCATAAATACCATTAAAAGCAAATGTACTGATAAATATGATGAATGAAAGCCAGCCGAGAATATGTCTAGTTATGCCGATATCTTCTCCATCAACAGGTGGATGATCTAGCTTGATGAAAAATTTCGTAAAGAATGCCCAGAATAACCAACCGCTCCAACCTCCATAGATCCAAGGAGCATATACTTTGATCCATAGCAGTATGGGGAGAAAGAGCTGCTGAATCGTGGTATAGATTTCATTTGGTGATTCAATTACGATTTGCTCATAAAACCAACCAAAGAATGAACCAAGTCCCAGAAATATCATCACAACCCATACAATGCGGGCAATCTTTCCTTGATTTTTGCCAAACATTGCATATGCTATATGTCCACCATCCAATTGTCCGAGAGGAAGCAGATTCAGTGATGTGACAAACATCCCGAACCAACCAACGCAAAGGAATGGATAATGATAGATTTCATTCAGTGGTGGAATATATGTGCCGGGCTGAACAAAAAGAGCAATCAATCCTTGAAAGAGCAGCATATCACCAAAATACATTCCCCAGTCCGGATACATGATTCCAAACTCTTTATACTCAGGATGAATTGCATACAGAAAATCAATTGAAGGAAGATTCAATAAACCAAAAATGAAGATCCCTAAGCATACAATGAAGCCCGCTAGTGGACCGCTAGCTCCGATGTCAAACAAAGCTTTTCGATTTGGAATGATTGAACGGGTTTTTATGTATGCCCCCAATGTTCCGAAGATTGACACAAAGGGTATGGGAAGTGGAATGAAAAAGGGCAGACTTGCATCAACTTTATGAAGTCTTGCAGCAATATAATGTCCGAATTCATGTGTCAAAAGAAATGTCATCAACAAAGAGGCATATGTCCATCCATATATCCAATTTGTTATCTCGATTGGATTTTTCCCGGCCCATGCCGAACCTGCCATCATGGTTGAAGCGAATGTCAGAATAAACAAAAGAACATGTATAAATAAAGATGATTTCTTTTGTCCCGCGCTTTCGCTGAGAATGGATGTAAATTTTTTTTCTTCGGATGAAGTATTCATATCAATGGGTTTCTGCCTTGCGGGCGCGAATCATCAAATCGGTGATTGCCTGCGCCGGATCTTTTTGGTGAAAAAGAATGAGATACATTTGCTCGACAATAGGCATGTCAACATGATGTTTTTGACTAAGTTCCCAAGCAGATTCGGCAGTTGTCACTCCCTCTGCAATCATGGACATCTCTTCCAAGATCATAGAGAGATGTTTTCCCTTGGCGATTGCCTCACCAACATGTCTGTTTCTGCTATGTCTGCTGGAACAAGTTACATATAAATCCCCAAGACCCGATAATCCTGCAAATGTTCTGGGATTGGCTCCCATGGCCATTCCAAGGCGAGCAATTTCTTCAAGTCCACGCGTGATCAATGCTGCTTTCGTATTGTCCCCAATATCCAAACCATCTATGATTCCAGCGGCAATTGCAATCACATTTTTCAATGAACCGCCAATTTCCGCACCAATGGTGTCACCGGAAGTATAAACTCTGAAATACTGATTATTAAAAAGACTTTGTACATGATGTGCCAATTCTGGATTTGCGGAAGCAACCATCACAGTGGTTGGAACTTTGCGAATGGTTTCTTCTGCATGACTGGGACCCGAAAGTACCGAATAGTGCATTGAATCGCATTGATTCATGTCATGTAGAATGCCCGAAACAGTCAACAAAGTGCCTCTTTCAATTCCTTTGGATCCATTGATAATGTATTTGTTTTTTAAATCAAATCCATGATCTAATATCACTTGTCTGATGAATTGAGTCGGAACGGAAATGATGATGGTTGAGCAATCATTTATGACAGATGCATCTGTCGTGGCAATGATATCATTCATCAATGTGACATTCGGTAAAAATCTTGCATTGGTATGTCGCTCATTGATTTCATTGGCTATGGTTTCTGAACGAGTCCATAGAAATGGGGCATGTCCATTTTCTGCCAAAATTCCTGCCATAGCCGTTCCCCAGCCACCGGCTCCTATGATGCCAATCGAATGCTTCATATTGATCACCGTATTATTTCTTGCCGAATTTTAGCAATTGGAGCTTGCTGAATCTACTCTCATTGCCTTGAAATATCCTTGAGATATTTGAGCGATGAGCATAAATGACAATAAGTGAAATGAGAATGGTGAAATAGATGATAATATGATAACCGGGAATTTCAACACTGAATACATTGTGTCTGAGAAACATCGTAAGTGGTATGGTGATCGCGGCAATCATTGAACCCAGAGAAATATAGCCGGAAAGCATCACGACCAAGACGAAAAGTCCAAATGCAATGGCAACTTCTGTTGGGGCAATCGCAAGCAAGAATCCACCACCGGTATTGATTCCTTTTCCGCCTTTGAATCCGACAAAGACAGACCAAATATGTCCTGCCACGGCAAATACACCAGCAATCATCTTCATGACTGTGATATCTTGAAATGGAGTTTGATTTGTAAAAGCCATTTCTCCATTGAAGAGCATATTTACGAGTGAAACGGCAAGTACTCCTTTCAATACATCCAATATCTGAACCAATAATCCCCATTTCCAGCCAAGAATACGCATGGCATTGGTACTACCCATATTGCCGCTGCCTTTTGTTCTGATGTCGAAACCAAAAAACATCTTGCTGATTATAACGGCACTTGGAAATGAACCCAAAAGATAACTGCCGAATATGATGAGTATTAATCGTAAAATTGGATCCATGACAGAGGTGTTTGTAGATGCTGAAATGTGACTTTGAATTGCAAATATAGACAAAAACCATAGCATATCCGTTAATAAGCCCATTGTAAAAACAGCGTGTGCCATGCTTGGCGACACATCAACAAATTGTAAAGGAGTAATGCACCATGAGTGCTGAATTAACGGGTCAATCCACCCGAAAAAGACTTCAAGAGATTGAAAAAGAATTGGCGGATCTCAAAGAGAAGAAAAGTGCCTTATATCAGCGATGGAAAGCCGAGAAAGAGAGCATTTCACGCATTCGTGATTTGAAAGCGGAGATTGAACAATTGAGAAATAAGGCCGTCGAACTTGAACGAAAGGGTGATTTGGCCAAAGTTGCCGAAATCCGATATGGTACAATTCTCCAACTCGAACAGCAAGTTGAGTCTGAAAACAAACATTTGGAAGAATTGCAAGCCACAGGAAAAATGTTGAAGGAAGAAGTGGATGCTTCGGATATTGCTGAAATCGTGGGAAAATGGACAGGGATACCGGTTCAAAGAATGCTCGAAACTGAACGCACTAAATTGCTTACCATGGAAGACCGTATCCAGCAAAGAGTCATTAGTCAAACCGATGCAATCAAAGCCATTAGCAATGCAATTCGTCGCTCGAGGGCCGGTCTTCAAGATGCCAATAGACCAAT
>DBCJ01000110.1:14077-26437 GCA_002293005.1 Ignavibacteria bacterium UBA961
TTTCTGTTTGATGATGAATCCGCAATGATTCGGATTGACATGAGTGAATACATGGAAAAACATGCCGTTTCGCGTTTGATCGGAGCACCTCCGGGTTATGTGGGATATGATGAGGGAGGTCAATTGACCGAAGCTGTAAGACAAAGACCCTATTCAGTCATTCTTCTTGATGAAATCGAAAAAGCGCATCCTGAAGTATTCAATATCTTATTGCAAGTGCTGGATGATGGTCGCCTTACCGATAGCAAAGGTCGTGAAGTGAATTTCAAGAATACCATCATCATCATGACTTCCAATATTGGAACGGAGATACTTCAGGACTCTCTCGCAGATATCAATGAAGAAAATCGCGAGTCAATTTTAATGGAAGCAAGAACCGGAATCATCAATGTGATGAAGCAAAGAATGAGACCTGAATTCTTGAACAGAATTGATGAAATCATCCTCTTCAAACCACTCACGAAATCTGAAGTTCGACAAATCGCAGTCCTGCAAATGAAGAAATTACAAGATCGGCTTGCGATGGATGAAATCACATTGTCTGTCACTGATGATGCATACGATACAATCGTTCGATTGGGATATGATGTGCAATATGGTGCCAGACCACTTAAAAGAGCAATTCAGAAATATGTAGCAGATCAATTGTCAATGCATATTCTGGCGGGTGATTTCATTTCGGGAGATGCGATCTTACTTGATTCAGGAGAAATAACTCCATTGGAATTCAAGAAGGTGTGATCATTCATTCCAGATGAATTCAAAAAGCAGTGAAGAAACGGAAATCATGATGCCGGCATAAGAGAGCAAAACAATGATGGTGGATCCGGCTTCAGATATATTTGCTCCATGAATTGCCATCGACAATGCTTCAATACCCAATAATGCGGGGGGAAGTAATACGGGAAAGGAAAGCACAGGAAATAGTGCGCCTTTCCCGTTCGCTTTTGATATAATTGCAGCGATTGCCGTTATCGCTGATGCCATGCACACACTCAAAATGATCACCATGATCCAATACAGCATCATATTGCCAATGATGAGGGAAGGCAAAAAGAAGAGAAAAAGTCCTGCTCCGAGAATGGATAATGACATAGATAATGTCATAGTAAAAAGTAATTTTCCAAAAAACACTTCGATTGGTCGCGAAGTTAATTTGAGCAAAAGGGAAGTTCCACGCTCCTCTTCCATCACAAAAGTTCTCGAAAGCCCCGTCATGCTTCCAAAAAACAGGACAATCCACAATAATGCAGAAGCAATGTATTTTTCAATTTTTTCACCGGCTGTGGTAAAAGCAATTGTGGAAATAGTGATGACCATGAACAAAAACAATGCTGACAATGCAATTCTGGATCTGAATTCCATTGCGATTTCTTTGCGAAATACTGCTATGCTTTTGTTGAAAGTATTCATGCTTAATCTTCGTGGCTACTGCAATGATCACATCCATGATCTTTCGAAAATGACGCATCTTCCATCTGCAATGTGATATGCTTCGTATGGAATGCATCCGTCAATGCTTTTCTTGCTTTTTCAAGTAATCGTGCATGTTCTTGAATCGGTGCAATGATATGTGCACTGATGGATATATCACCTGGATTCATTTCCCAAACATGAACATCATGAACATCATTGATTCCTTCTATTCCTCGCAGAATAGATTCTATGTCTTTGGAGGAGATTCCATTAGGCGCACTATCCATGAGTATGATTCCCGCAGACTTTATCAATCCATATGCACTACGCAATATAAACACTGAGATTAGAACAGAAAGAATTGCATCTATCATGTCCCATCCGGTGAAGTGAATGATGAGTCCGCCAATGATCACCGCCACAGAAGATAGCAAATCCGTAATGACATGTAAATAAGCGCTTCTCGTGCTCAAATGATGTGCATCATGCAACATGTATGCACTGATCAAATTTGCGATGAGTCCGATGATGGATGTGATGAGCATCGGCTCTGCATGAATTTCAGCAGTATGGAAGAATACTCTCATGAATGATTCATAGATTAGAAATGCGCACATTCCGAGGAGTATCACGCCATTGACCATCGCGGCCAAAACTTCAATTCTTTTGAATCCGAAAGTAAATCTCTGTAAGCGTTCTTTATTGCCTTTTCCTGATGCATACATTCGCAATGCAATGAAAGCAATAATCAAAGCGCCTGCATCAGAGAGCATATGTCCTGCATCGGAAAGCAATGCAAGACTACCCGATACATAACTTCCGACAACTTGTGCAATGAAAATTGTCAGAGTCATGGCAATGGCAATCTTCAAGGCGCGAGTGTCTTTTACTGTATGATGATGACCATGTGAATGATCATGATGATGTGCATGCATAATGTCAATGAAACCGAGATTCTTCGGTATATATACTACAAAAAAGCCCTCATCCATTGGTGAGGGCTTGAATGAATTTTAGGGAGCTTATGCAAATTGTTGATAATTGTTTTCAAACAATCCAACCAAGTGCTTTGCTTTTGCATCATAAGCAGATGCATCAGACCATGTATTCTTTGGATTCAGAATTTCTTTTGGTACATCCGGACATTCAGTCGGAATATGTAATCCAAAATAGTCTTCAGTTATAAAGTCAACAGCATTCAATGAGCCATTCAATGCAGCTCTGAGAAGTGCGCGAGTATATGCGATTTTCATGCGTTGACCCACACCATATTCTCCACCGCTCCAACCGGTATTCACAAGCCAGACTTGAGCTCCATGAGCATTGATTTTGTCACGAAGTAATTCTGCATAAACTTTTGGATGATGTACCATGAACGGTGCACCAAAGCATGTGCTGAATGTTGCGGTTGGTTCTTTTACTCCACGCTCTGTTCCGGCAACTTTTGCGGTATAACCTGATAGGAAATGAAACATTGCCTGCTCGGGTGTGAGTTTTGAAATCGGAGGCATCACCCCGAAGGCATCGCAAGTAAGGAAGAAGATGTTCTTTGGATGACCGCCTTTATTGTCCGCTACGATATTATCGATGAATGCACGTGGATATGATGCGCGAGTATTTTCAGTGATTGAATCATCGAAAAGATCTACTTTTCTTGAATCGGAATCCATCGGAACATTTTCGAGAATTGTTCCGAATGTTTTTGTCATATCATAAATAATCGGTTCTGCTTCTTTCGAAAGGTTAATCACTTTTGCATAGCAACCGCCTTCATAATTGAAAGTGCCTGCATTGGACCAACCATGCTCATCGTCACCGATCAATGCGCGTTCAGGGTCAGTTGAAAGTGTTGTTTTACCTGTTCCTGAAAGACCAAAAAACAGTGCTGTATCACCATCTGTGCCAATATTGGCTGAGCAGTGCATACTCATCACACCTTGTAATGGCATGAGATAATTCAATGCTGTAAAGATAGATTTTTTGATTTCACCGGCATAATTGGTGCCACCAATCAAAACTAATTTTTGAGCG
This sequence comes from Ignavibacteria bacterium UBA961, assembly GCA_002293005.1. Classification (GTDB taxonomy): domain Bacteria; phylum Bacteroidota; class Ignavibacteria; order Kapaibacteriales; family UBA961; genus UBA961. The sequence continues at coordinate 17,525 of DBCJ01000110.1, forward strand.
AAATCCATCAAAATAAAGGTCTCGGATCTTGTGCCATCAATAGCGGGATCAGCTTTGAAATCGGGACAGTGGAGAATCGTGAAGCCGGGCTCAAAAGAATTCAATTGAGTTTCTTCTGCTTGAATGAACATGTTTTGTGCAAAGAGATTATGCCATGCATATTGATTCACCACGCGAACCGGCAATGAATACTTGTCATCTGCGCCTGCAAAGCAATCCAAGACATAGACATCGGAACCTTGTAAATACGCGGTCATGCGTGCTTTCAATGCATTGAATTTTTCTTGAGGAAATGGTTTATTAACCTTTCCCCACCACACTTTGTCACTGCTGCTTGGCTCTTCAACCAAAAACTTGTCATTTGCACTGCGTCCCGTATGGGGAACCGTGATCGCAAGCAATGCTCCATGCTCTGTTAATTCTGCTTCTGAATTGCTGATTGCATGTTCGTATAATTCTGCTCTGGAAAGATTGTAAAACACTTCATTCAGATGAACTATACCCTGTGATTGGAGGGAATCTTTGATCTCTTCATTGGTTTTCATGACTGAAATTCTTTGTCCGTGAAACATGTATATCGAGAGGTTCAATTCCTTGTATGAATTGTTGACAAGGAATGCCCAAACTTACGGAATTTGCAGACAGGAATTATCAAAAAGGGGAGGATAAAAGTCATTTGAGGAATAATTGTCAATTCCGAGCTAGAATTGACAATTTATACCCCATTCCATGGATATTGAGGATTTGGATATTTTCATCAGAACGGAGATATTTTCTCAATTTGCCGATATATACATCCATGCTACGGCCATTGTGATATGAATCATCTCCCCAAACTTCTCTCAATGCATCCTGCTTTAAAACAGGTTGATTTCTTGATTTTTCAAGTAGTTTGAGAAGTTCGGATTCTTTTGTTGTGAGCAAACGAGCTTCGTGATTGATGCTGAGGGTTCTTCTTTCATAATCAAATGCATAGTTCCCAATATGGATGAGTTCTTTTTGGGAAAATTGTTGTGGTAATCTCTTGGCAATTGATTCAATTCTAAGAATGAGTTCTTCTTCTGAGATATCCGCATCTATGATGTCAACAATTCCGGATTTGAGTATTTCAATCCTTGAATCAACTTCCTTTGAAGATGTTGAAATGATGATATTTGAAATCAAGAGTTTGGATTGGATGGTAGAAACAAAATCAATATTGAGATGTGATGTCATCCATATGACCAAATCAAATGGATATTCAATGGGGAGCAAGGAAAGAATGTCGCGTTCAGATACAGAAGAGATATTCCATTCATGTGGATTCAATGCGGGTAATAGCGCATCTTTTGAATCTTTTTCAATTATGAATAGAATGTGCTTCATTTAATCTTCAAGTTTGCGATGATGATAATCTGCTTAACTTGGTAGAAACACTTCAATCAATACTTGGTTACACAACATACACATGAATAAGTTTTCATTGGCTGAACAAGCGGCTTCGCTACAACTTGCCGCATATAATGCAAGGGATATTGAATCATTCTTGCAATGCTATTCCGATGATATTGAATTGCTGGATTTAAAGACAGGTGAGATTTTCTGTTCAGGACATACTGAGATGCGTGCCATCTATGGGGCTATGTTCAATAGATGTAAGGACTTACATTGTACTTTGGTCAAGCGAATCATATGTGGTGATATAGCTATAGATGAGGAACATGTGATCGGTCAAGCACCGGGAAGAATCACTCATGCAACTGCAATATATCAAGTGAATGATGCAGGGTTAATCGTTAAAGCATGGTTCGTTAGAGAAGAATAAAAAAAAAGGTCGTCATTATATGACGACCTTCTATTCGACTACTGTCGGAATTACTTTCTATCTTCATCAGTTGCTTTTCTTCTTGGTGCAGAAATGGCAACGATGGTTGCATCTCCAACAACATTGATCTTGATTCCTTGATAGGAAAGATCACGAACGTGAAGAGATTGACCAATCTTCAATTCTGTGATGTCAACATCAAGTTGCTGAGGAAGATCCTTTGGAAGACAAGTTACATTGAGTTTATGAAGAATATGCTCAAGAACACCACCCTCGCGGATACCGGCACTTTGTCCAACAAGTTTGACGGGAACATTAAAGTCAACTACATTGTCATTTGAAACGCCAAATAAGTCGAAATGGACGATGGCATCTGTCACAGGATCGAATGTGATGTCTTTCAACATGCAAGAAAGAGGCGCATCTGCTCCTTCGATCTCTAGATTGATGATATTTGCTGCAGCTGTATACACAATGGGGCGCATATTGAGAGGGTGCACTGCAATCGGAATTGGCTCGAAACCATTGCGATAGTACACACCTGTAACCAATCCGCTATTTCGAACTGCCTTGGCAGCCTTTTTACCGGTGCCTCTTTTTTGTGCTTTGAGAGCAATTTCACTCATTTGATTATCTCCGGTGAATTCTAACTTTATCTTTATCGTATGATATCGAACAATGAACTAATCGATGCATTATTATGTGTTCTTTCAATCGCTTCGCCGAATAACTCAGCAACTGAAACTGTCACGATTTTTGAAGATTCCCAGTGCATGGGGAATGTATCGGTGACATATACTGTCTTGATCGCATCACTTTGATTGATTTTCTCAATCGCAGAGCCGGAAAACACTGCATGTGTGCAAACTCCGGTGATGCTTTTTGCTCCTGCATTGAGCAGTGCTTCAGAACATTTTACGAATGTGGTTCCTGTATCAATCAAATCGTCAATGACGATGATGTCTTTTCCGGAAACCTCTCCGATGATGTTCATGACTTCAGCCACATTGTGGCTAGGTCTGCGTTTGTCTACAACAACAAGATCAGCATTCAATACTTTGGCATAAGTTCTTGCTGTTTTTATTCCGCCAACATCAGGTGATGCAATGGCCAAATTTTCTGAACGCAATTCAAAGAGCTTCTTGACAAGCACCGTAGATCCATATAAATGATCCATCGGTATATCGAAAAATCCCTGAATCTGTGGTGTGTGCAAGTCCATCGTAATAACGCGATCAGCACCTGCTTCCGTCAACAAATTCGCAACCAACTTTGCTGTGATTGATACTCTCGGCTGATCTTTTCTATCCTGCCTTGCATAAGCAAAGTAAGGAATGACTGCCGTGATGCGCTTTGCCGAAGCTCTCTTTGCAGCATCAATCATAATCAACAATTCGAGAAAATTTTCTGCGGGAGCATTTGTTGATTGAACGATGAAGAGATCCTTTCCTCGAATATTCTCTTCGTATTTCATCCAAATCTCGCCATCGCTGAAATTTCTGATCACGACGGGCGACAAATTTCTTCCCAATGAGCGGGCTATATTCTCCGCCAGGGTTTCATTGGATCTGCCGGAAACAATCACCAGATCAGACATGCTTTAGTGCCGATAACAATTAATGACAAAAAGCCGGACGCAAGCGCCTAGAATGAATTTGTTGGAAAAAGCCACGAACCAGCAGGATCGTGGCTTTTTAAACAGTGCTGGGGCGGAAGGATTCGAACCTACGAATGGCGGCTCCAAAAACCGCTGCCTTACCACTTGGCGACGCCCCAGTTAGTTTCAAATAAACGAAACAGAACGCAAAGATAGGGTCTTTTCAGATTTCTGACAAAGAAAAAGTCAGTAAAAAATTGGAATTGATTGATTTGTTCGGCATTTCAATCAATTTTGATGGAATATTGATCCCTTTCTCGTATCAATGTCAATTCTTCGCCATGAGTCAATTCTTCACTTGAATTCAGGATTGTTTCCCCTCTTTTCAATAGCGCAAATCCCTTTTTTAAAGGGGAATAGGGGTGTAAGGCCAAACATTGCAATTCAAGAGATTTGATGATATTATGGCTTTGTTGGATATTTCTCACCATAGATACCGACATTCTTGATGATAATTCATCATTTCTTTGAGAAGCATTGCGAATATGTTCGGATAGTCTTCGAAATCCGGAATGTTCTTTCAGGCGAGACATTGTGTCTTTCAATCGGGAAAAGTGTAATTGCATTCCACGACGAAGTGAGTCACCACTAGCTTCCAAATGGGCATGTAAATCATTGATCGTAATTGAGCTGACCAATTCGGCTGCTGCCGTTGGGGTTGCGGCTCTTCTATCAGCCACGAAATCAGCAATAGTGATGTCGGTTTCATGACCCACACCCGAAATTATTGGAATTGTGCAGTCTGCAATTGCATATGCAACTTCTTCATCATTGAATGCCCATAAATCTTCTATCGAACCACCACCTCTGGCAATGATGATGACTTCGCATTCAGTTGCTTCAAGTTCGCGAATTGCCATTACAATGTCTTTTGGAGCTTGATCGCCCTGAACAATTGTAGGCCTTAGTATCACTTCGGCGAGAGGATTTCTTCTTTGCAAAGTTGAAAGCATGTCTTGAACAGCAGCGCCAGTTTGAGAAGTTGCAATACCAATTTTGAGTGGAAATGCAGGGATGTCTTTCTTTCTGGAATGGTCGAAGAGTCCCATTGAAGATAATTTCTTTTTTAATTCCTCAAATGCGAGATATAAATCACCGGTTCCAAGTGGAAGAATGCTCTGACAATCCAATTGATATCGACCTTGCGGTGGATATAATGTGATATTTCCTTTTGCTATCACTTTCATGCCGTCGGTCAGAGGGAATTGCAGTGGTTTGCCTTTCCACATCACGGCACTCATTTGAGCATATTCATCTTTGAGTGAAAAATAGCGATGACCCGAACTATGATGTTTGTAATTGGAAATCTCTCCAACCACAATCACCGAGCCTATACCTTGTTCGAGCAAGGTGCGAATTTGCAATGTGATTTCAGAAACGGATAATGAACCATCAATCTGCATGATAAGTCTCGATTTGAATTCCGGGAAACAGAGCGCTCAATTTAGAAATTTTCCATGCATGAATGATGAGAGTATTTCTTTATTCATTGGGAATTGTCAGGTCATGCCAAGATGTTAATTTGTCCATGTTCAAAGTGAAGGCTTCCATCCTTCATTTCATACATATCGCCACTTGTTGTATAATATTCCGGGTGAATCAGTGAGTTTGGATGTATCAATCCGTGTTGAATCAGCTCTTGAAGCTCAGACACTCGCTATTTCCAATACAGCCAAAAGAATGAAGGCTGAGGGAATTGATGTTGTTTCATTATCAGTTGGGGAGCCTGATTTCGATACCCCGCAATGTGCGAAAGATGCCGCCATTCGAGCATTGAATGACAATTTCACTCATTATACCGACTCCAATGGAATTGCTGAATTGCGTGAGGAAATCGCAAAGAAATTCCGTGAAGAAAATGGAATATCGCATGCAAAAGCATCCAATGTGATTGTGTCCGGTGGCGCAAAACAATGTATTTACAATACATTGATGGCACTTTGCAATGAAGGGGATGAAGTGATTATCCTTGCACCGTATTGGGTGAGTTATCCTGCAATGGTGGTGATGTGTGGTGCAGAGCCAATTGTCATTTCCGGAGATTATGATAATCAGTATAAAGTCACACCAAATCAATTAAAGAGTGCGATCACGCCAAAAACCAAATGTGTGATTTTGAATAGTCCTTCAAATCCCACGGGAATGATGTATACCGAGAATGAGATTAGGGAGTTTGCTGAGATTATTGCAGAATCTGATTGTTATTTGCTCAGCGATGAGATTTATGAGAAGCTTACATATAGTGATATCAAGCATTTTTCTCCTGCTTCAATCCCGGAATTGTCTTCAAAAGTGATTACCGTGAATGGAATGTCCAAAGCTTATGCAATGACCGGCTGGAGAATTGGATATATGCATGCTCCGGATCATGTGTTCAAAGAGGTTTCGAAAGTACAAGGTCAAAGCACTTCGCATCCGAATTCGATTGCTCAGAAGGCATCACTTGCTGCATTGCAAGAGGGGAATGCGGATATAGAACGAATGAGAATTTCTTTTGCACAAAGAAAGGAATTGACTTGTGCAATGCTGTCTGAGATTCCCGGATTGAAATTCCATAATCCGGATGGTGCATTTTATGTATTTATTTCTTTTGATGAAATTACGGATGATGTGGACTTTTGTTCTTATTTGCTTGAGCATCATCATTTGGCACTTGTTCCCGGTGATGCCTTTGGATGTCCGGGTGCCTTGCGCATTTCATTTGCCGCTAGTGAAGAAACATTGAGAAAAGGAATAGAGCGATTGGCACTTGGTTTGAAAGCTTATGGAAACAGCAAATGATTGGATCGCATAAATATCTTTCTCCGCAGGCAGTTGCGCAATTGGGTTCAATTGAAGTCAAGGCGCGATTGATTGTCGAAGGATTCATGTCGGGAATGCATAAATCTCCATATCATGGCTTTAGTGTTGAATTTGCCGAGCATAGACAATATCATCCCGGTGATGATTTGCGTTATTTGGATTGGAAAATTCTCGGGAAGACAAATCGATTTTATATCAAGCAATTCGAGGAAGAAACCAATCTTCGATGCACCGTGATCATTGATACAAGTGCATCCATGGGATATGCTTCGAAAGGAAATGTGACAAAGTTTGATTATGCTGCTTGTCTTGGAGCCGCTTTTGTATATCTCATGATGAAACAACATGATGCGGCAGGTTTGGCTTTATACAATGATTCCATTGTTTCTTATCTTCCCGCAAAAAAGAAAACCTCATACCTAGGAGAAATGCTCCGAGTTTTAGGATCTGCGGTTCCATCAAATGTTACAGGTACTGCAAAGGCCTTGCATGAATTGGTGGAGCAATTGCCGAGAAGAGGAATGGTGATCATCATCAGTGATTTTTTTGATGAGATGTCATCAATCATTCAAGCGATGAAGCATTTCAGACATGATGGACATGAAGTGTTGGCAATTCAGGTGTTGGATCCAAGAGAAAAGGATTTCTCATTTGGATTGGATGCAAATTTCCGTGACATTGAAACGGGAGAAGAGTTGATTACGCAACCATATCATATCAAAAAAGCATATGCGGATGGATTTGCTCGATTTATGTCTGAACTCAAGCATGAATGTCGGGCAAGGGGAGTGGAATATCTTCAGGTTGACACAAATCAGCCCTATGAAATTGCGCTAAAGGAATATCTCTATAAAAGAGCAAATACATAAAAAAAGTCCCGCGAACGGGACTTCAATTACTTCTTCTTCAGGGCTCTCAGTATTGCATTCTTAAAATCTTCTTTGCTTCGGGCGCCAATGATTTTTTCATTGACAGTGCCGTCTGCATTGATGATGAAGGTTGTTGGGATTGCTCCTATTCCATCATAAGCTTCAGCAACTTTGTCATTACCGATAATGATGGGGTAAGGAATATTCTTTAAACGAACGAATTTGCTGACGGTATTGAATGCTTGATCATCTCTGTCCATAGAAACACCGATAACGAGCAATTCATCTTCGGTGAATTCCTTCGATAATTCTATGATATCGGGGATTTCCTTTCTGCAAGGCGGACACCATGTTGCCCAGAAATTCAGGAACATGACTTTACCTGCACCGAATTGCAGGAGATTTACTTGTTTTGTTCCATCCTTCCAGGTGAGATCCGCTGCTTTCCCCGCGCCGGATTTTGTGACTGATTCAACAGAATATACCCTACCCGAAGTCGGAGTCTGGGCAATAATATCTGTACTTGTCAGACAGATCAATGCTAAAAAGGCATGCAATATGCCACGCAAATGATTCATTATGTTTCCTTTACATGTAAGAGAGCCGACAATTGTTCCGTACGAAGATCGGAAACCATCACGCATAGATTTGGTCCCAATCTCCACAAAACCATTGTATTTGAAGCACCGTTTTCTTGTTCCCAGTACCAGTCGGCTTTATTAACAATTTCCATTGCTCTGGGATTGACGCTGAGGGTTTGATTATCTACCAAGCCCTGCGGTACTTCGTAGGCATAAATAATGTTTTCGCCAACTTTGTAAATGAAGTGAGCAAATTTAGTGCCTTTCTCTTGTGAAACAACACCGCCGATGAGTTCGGCGTCAATTTTTGGATAATGAACAGTGTACTTTACGCCATTTTCAGCAAAAAAGCTTGATAATTCTTCTTGGTTTGAAGTCAACATCTGCGGTTTGAGGTCGCCATTTTCATATGCATGAAAAGAAGTGTATGCTTGAGAACAAATATTATTTGTCCCTGCATGTACAACTTTCAACATCGAAGGATTTGGCGAAACCACTGATTCTGACTGTACTTGTTCGGACATGTACACATAGCCCGCCATGAAAATGGCGAATACAGCTGGGATTGCAAATTTTGGAGAAAGCACGGAAACTATCGGATCCAATGCATTCCAGAATGACTCAAAGAATGAACCACTCTTTGTCTGCTGAGAAACTTGTGTTTGTTGAACTCTGATACCATTCAAAATGGATAATCTGAGGTCGACAGGTGCTTGTATGTGCAATGCTTCATTTTTATGGTGAAGCATGTTTTTCATTGCCGTTTGAATGTGAAGTGCTACGGATAACTCGGGATCTGACTCAAGACGGCTCTCTAGTTCTTGCTTGACCTTGGGATCGATATACTCACCATCGGCCATCGCTGCAAGATACTCTTCGAGATCTTTGGATGATTTATTCACGAGTCGTCAATAATTAATGGATAATAATACTGTTTTATTCAAAATCTTTGGTGTCATAACCTCTTTGCTTAGCATACACAAGCAATTGTGAGGCAAGCATTTTACGAGCGCGATGTAATCGGGAGCGAACCGTTCCGATGGGACATTCAATGATTTCTGCGATTTCCTCATAGGTCATACCTTCCAAATCGCAGAGAATTATTGCAGTTCTGAATGTTTCGGGAAGTGATTCCAATGCTGTTGATACTTCGTCATCAAGTAGATTGTCAAAAATCTTTTTTTGTAAGTCCGTTGAATC
>DBCJ01000110.1:26553-36066 GCA_002293005.1 Ignavibacteria bacterium UBA961
TTCAAAATCCTGAATAACCATGCCTTGCAATTGGTTCCTCTTTCGAATTTATCGAAGAAGCGAAAACCTTTCATGAAGGTTTCTTGTACAAGATCATGGGCATCCTCTCGATTTCTGCATAATCTCACAGCAAAGCTGTAAAGAGCATTCATGTGAGGAAGTGCTTCGCGTTCAAAGTCCGATTGCTTGGCGGCAATTGTATTCATAGGTGCTTCTGTTGTTGCCGAAGGATATAAGCCAAAGTTATCGAACTTTTTCCCTTCCACAAAGCGCTCACCGGATATAATTGTCAAGTCATTCATGGCTTGGGTCCGAATTTGGTTCACGAATCATCATGAAAGAAGTGTATCCTCTCTCATATTCTCAACCGAATAGGCAGCCTGATGACCCCGTCCAGGGCATATTATTGTATCGAACGCCCATCATTGGACCTCGACCTGTCCTAGCGAGTGACATCACGGGAATGGGAGATTCTTCATGTTCCGGCCAAATCAACATTATGCGTATTTCCACCTTATTCGCTCCGTAAGGAGTTTCCACGCAATCTGCATATTTGATTTTCTCTTGAAGTATGTAGCCTGAGCGCTCATCCATTGGTATTGATTCAATGTCTGAGGGCTTGGGATCCATTATTACTCCTTTCCCAGCAAATGCAAACAGAGGCTTTAATACGAAAGGTTCCAATGATTGTGGAATATCTTGGAGATCTGAGAGAAATATGGATTTGGGAATGGCATCATGCTTGATGAGAGGCAAAGATTGTTTGCTTATCAGAAAATACCAATTGGGATGACCCGCCCATTCAATATTCAAATTATCCCGCCAGTCAAATGGCACTTTTGCGGATTTTTCGATTAATTCATCTGCAATTGCTCTATTGAAGATTCTGCGAATACGAACCCATTTACCATTTCTTTTGTGATAGAGAGCATTATCTTCTTTTTTTACTGATTCGATATCTGTGGTTTTCATACCGGTTAATTGTTCAATCACGGAGAAATCCGGTCTAGTTTTTTGTTGATCGGGTCTATATTCCAAAAGACATGTTTCATCGGGATCATGGCTCCCAATAAGTGATTCTCGGAGGATTGTTATATATGATTCCGTATTTATGAGTCCGGGAAAACCCGAATATTGCTCTAGACCATATACTTTGCGAATACACTCAATAAAACGCAATTGATAACCAAAAAGAGAAGGAAAACCCTGCAATTCAACCACTTTTGGCTGGAATTCGCCATTATTGTCATGTGTGATTGCAAAATCAATAACGCTGAACAATGGTTTTTTGGATTGATTTGGCACATTGAATGCATCCGGTATTGCTGCCTTTGCAATGGCAAGATGTTTGGGATCAATGCAGGCTTTTATGATGTCAATAGCTGATTGCTCAAGTTTGAATTGCAAGTCTTTCCCAATGAAAATGGGCATCTCAGCCACTCGGAATTCGATTGGAACTCCGCATGCTATATTGAGTTGTGTGAGAAAATCAGCATGTTTCGCATCGCTGAACAATTCGGAATTGAAATAAGATTGCATATTCGGGATCATTGCATCACTCCATCGATTTGATTCAACTTAGTGATTCCTTTTGATTTTTCCCTTCTCAAAGACTTCCTCTGCATTTCGTAGATTTGCACATTATGAGGCATAATGCATGATACTTGGAATTGGTACGGATATCGTTGACATCGCAAGAATTGAATCTGCGATAAATGAATATGGAGAAGCATTTGCAAGAAGAATCTTCACTCCTGTGGAGCAGGCATATTGCGATGGTTATGTTCATGGAAAAATGGCTCATTATGCCGCTCGTTTTGCCGTAAAAGAAGCTTTCAGCAAAGCAATTGGAACAGGTATCGCAAAGGGTTTTGCATTCAAAGATATCGGAGTCGTGAATGAAAAGGACGGGAAACCTGTGATTGTCTTATCAGGAGCAATGCTCGACAAATGGGGAGCATATACGATTCATGTGTCAATCTCGCATACAGATACTGTTGCCATGGCAATTGTCATCATAGAGTCTGAGCATGGAGCATATCAATTGAGTGATCTTCTGGAGAATAATCAATGATAGTGATGAAATTCGGAGGGACATCCGTCCAAGATGCCTTTGCAATGAGAAATGTATTGTCAATCGCCCAAGAATTTTCCGGTCATAAAATTCTGATGGTTTCATCCGCATGTTCAGGCATAACGAGTGAACTATTGTCAATTGCATCCGATTCAGTCTGTTTGAATGACGAAGATCGAATCCGCAGAATTCAAGAAATCATCAAAAGGCATATTGATATTTGCAATGAATTGGGATTGGAGCAAGGCACCGTACTGCAAATTGAGGAAATAGGCGCTCATTTACTGTCTTATTGTGAAGGCATTGCATTGCTGGGTGAATGCACGAATCGCTCGCAAGATGCGATTGCTTCATGCGGCGAATTGTTTTCTACGATAATATTGACCGGATTGTTGGGTAGTCATCTCAATGTTCAGTGGTTTGATGCACGCAAATCGATGAAGACCTTTGACTCGCCTTCCAAATCCCAAGTACATATGGAGCAAACCTCATTGCTTTCCAATCAGCTTCTGAAGCCATTATTTGAGCAATGTGATATAGTAGTTACACAAGGTTTTATTGGCTCTGATGATGATAATCGCACGACCACACTGGGTCGAGGTGGTTCAGATTACTCTGCTGCGATTTTTGGTGCAGTCCTGGAAGCTGATGAAATTATCATATGGACAGATGTGAGTGGGATTGCAAGTGCTGATCCGAGAGTGATTCCAAATGCGCGATATATAGAAAGTATGAGTTTTGATGAAGCTCGCATGCTGTCTTTTTTTGGAGCAAAAGTATTACATCCCGAAACGATACTTCCAGCTTTGCAAAAAGATATTCCTGTGCATGTACGCAATACATTCAAGACATCTGATAGAGGGACAACCATAACTCGCATGGGTGATGAATTAGCAAGTGGGATGAGATCAGTGATTGCAAGAAAGCCCGTTTCATTTGTTCAAGTTCGAGCATCGCAAGTTTCGAATGAACATTCAATGAGTGAATTGATTAAAGAATTGGAGCAATTGTCAGGATTGAAGCCCATGATTTCCGTTATGATAGATTCATCCATTGGATTGATTTATGATGTTTCGATAAGTAAAATCGAAGAGTATGTCAAGCATTTGGAAGAAGATAATAATGCTGAAATTGGTGAATATGCTTTGATAAGTGCCATTGGACCAAATTTCAGGAACTTCAATTCAAAGAAAGTCTTCACAAAATTTCATGAGATTATCCATGAAAATGAAGAATCACCGATAATATTCAGTGGAATCCAGAAGAATACATTAACCGCTTTAGTGAATTCCGTTCATGCAGAGAATATTCTAAAAGAACTTCATGCTCTTTGCACATGAGAATATTCAGATCACTCAGCATCTTCACATTCATATTGAGTGTATTTACCTCAGTATTCACTTTGCATTCCTTCGAATCCGAAAGAGTTGATTCCATCCTGGTCAGTGATATTCAAAAGGGTTTGGATGACTTGTCTAATGTGGGTAATGAGATCATTTCAGCATCAAATTCATCGTTATTGACAGCTGGGATTGTATTAGGGACATCCATTTCACTCATGCCTTATGATGAGGACATGAGAAAAACTGCATTAAGAAATAGGGGAGCAGTCGATGGACCTGCCATTTCTTTTACCAATGAATATGGTAACCTTTTATATCCTGCCTTGGGAACATTTGCCACTTATGGAATGGGACTTGTCTTAAAGGATGAATCCATGAGAGTATTCGCGAGAAAAACATGTGCTTCATTGTTGGTGGCCGGAGGAATCACAACAGTTCTCAAGTCTATGATTGGTAGAAGCAGGCCATTCACGAATCAAGGAAGCAGTCAATTCTCCCCGTTTACCATAGATGATGCTCGATTGTCCTTCCCATCAGGTCATACAACGGTGTCATTTGTCATGAGCGCATCTCTCAGCAAAGTCATAGATAGATGGTGGGCTGATGTTCTATTGTATGGCTTGGCAACGGGAACTGTTTATGCACGCATGCATAATGACAGACATTGGCTTTCCGACACAGTATTGGGAGCAGCAATCGGATATTATGCAGTTCAATGGGTTCATGATTCAGACAAAGAAACTGATTCGGTTGAAAAGGAAAATATGACAATCCTTCCATTGATTCAGCCATATTCGATTGGTTTGATGATTGCATTTTAAGTGTTTTGCATGGGGAAATTTAAGGGGTTGCAAATCTTGTTTTTTTTAGTAATTTGACAACATCACCAAATCATAATGTGAAACAACAGCAATTCATATTATGTAATCACATCCGGAAGAAGGTCCGGCCACACAACAAATGAGCATCGAACGAGGGGTTTCGATTCTTTGACACAATTCGGGATGAATATGGTCTTGTTTGTACAAGTCTTGTGCTTGCCTATTGTTGCTCTAATCTCACGGAACTACAGTATTACTAGCTAAATCCCATCTTCTTTTTTCCTCATCATTACTCATGGAGTAAGTATGAAAAGATTGTTTTACTCTTCTCTCATTCTTTGTTTGATGCTAACTGTTCAGTTTGCATTTGCTCAGGAGAGGGTGGTTTCGGGTAAAGTGACAAATTCCAAGGGTGGTCCCTTGCCCGGTGCCACAATTTTAGTAAAAGGTACCACATCCGGTGCTTTTGCCAAAGCTGACGGAAAGTACAAGGTGACTGTTCCTCCCAATGGGAAAACACTTGTATTTAAAATGGTAGGCATGAAAACCAAAGAAGTTGCTTTGGGCAGTTCGGAAAATATTGATGTGACATTACAAGATGATGCCACACGAAGTGAAGATGTGGTTGTAACCGCAATTGGTATTGAGCAACAAAAGCGTTCCTTGACTTATGCTACGCAACAAGTTGATGGAAATGCTTTGACTCAATCAAGAGAAGCAAATATCGTTGGCGGATTGGCCGGTAAGATTGCAGGTGTTCAAGTAACAAATGCAACAGGTGCGGCAGGCGGTTCTTCTTATATCCGAATCAGAGGTGCATCTTCAATCACAGGTGACAATCAACCATTATTTGTAATTGATGGTATTCCTATCGATAATTCTCAATTGAACACAGAGAGTGGACTTGCTGGAGTTGCTTATTCAAATCGTGCGGTTGATATCAACCCTGATGATATTGAATCAGTGAATGTGTTGAAAGGTGCTGCCGCTACATCCCTTTATGGTATTCGTGCTGCATCTGGTGCGATCATCATCACAACAAAGAAAGGCTTGTCAAGCTCAACAGTTGGTAGAATGAGTGCAACCTTTTCAACATCCCTTGGTATTGATCAAGTAAACAAATTGCCTGAACATCAAACAAAATTTGGTCAAGGTTTGAATGGTCAAATTGGTTCTCCAATTGCTACACCAGCGAATCAGAAGCCACGCTCTTGGGGTGCCGCATTAGACACATTGAGATGGGTTGCTGATCCAACCTATATTTGGGACAAGAATGGTCGAATCGTTGGTCAAAGCAATCCTGCTGCTGCAACCGGAAAGCAAGTTACTCCATATGACAATCTTGGAGATTTCTTCCGCACAGGTTACACAACGACAAATGCATTTTCACTTTCCGGTGGAAATACTTCCTCTAATTTCTACCTTTCACTTTCCAACATGAATCAGTCAGGTGTGACACCAAAGAACACATTCGAGAGAACAACACTTCGTTTGTCAGGTGATCATGCATTTTCAACTGAATTGAAAGTGTCAGGTTCTGTGAATTATACCAAATCTGGTGGAACAAGAATTCAGCAAGGTTCAAATATCTCAGGTGTAATGTTGGGTCTTCTTCGTACACCAATCACATTTGATAATGCAAATGGTGTAGATGGTGCAGAAAATTCAGAAGCTTATCAGTTTGCAGATGGAAACCAAAGAACATATCGCGGAATCTTTGGATTCGACAATCCATATTGGGTTGTGAACAATACTCCATTCACAGATGATGTCAATCGTGTTGTAGCTTATGCACAAGCAGATTATAATCCTGCAGATTGGATCAGCGTAATGTATCGCGTTGGTCAGGATTTCTATTCGGATCGTAGAAAGCAAATTTATGCAGTGAATTCCAATTCTTATGTGGCGGGTCGTATCATAGAAGATCAATATTTCAATAGTGATCTTACAAGTGATCTTATCGTGACATTGCGTAAAGATTTCGATCAAGATTTGAAAGGAAGTTTGTTGCTTGGACAGAATATGTATTCCAAAAATTTGGAAAATCTATATGCTACCGGTGATGATCTCGTGATTCCTGGTTTCTATAACATGTCCAATGCGCGTACTTTGAATCCGGGTCAATCACTAGTTTCAAAGCGCACATCCGCACTCTATGCAGATGCTAGATTGGAGTACAAGAATTATTTGTATTTGAATGCAACATTGAGAAATGAATGGTCAACCACATTGCCTGAGGCGAATAACTCATTCATGTTCGGATCAGGAAGTGTTGGTCTTGTTCTTTCAGAACTCATGGGACCAAGCGAAGAAATCAATTTCTTAAAACTTCGCGCTTCCTATGCTTTGGTTGGTAAAGATGCTCCAATCTATGCAACACAAACACTTTTCACTAAGGCAGGTTTTGCTGATGGTTGGACAAATGGTATCACATTCCCATTCAATGGCAATGCAGGTTTCCAAATGTCAAGTTCTCTTGGTGCAGCAGATTTGAAACCTGAAATGAAATCAGAAATCGAAATCGGTTTGGAAGGTAGATTGTTCAATAATTCCATCACATTTGATGTGAATTACTATGACAATACTTCAACAGATCAAATTTTTGCAGTTCCTGTTGCAGCATCAAGTGGATATACAAGCAAATTGATGAATGCAGGAAGCATCAAGAATTCAGGTATTGAAATTCAGCTTGGTGGTCGTCTCTTCGATATGGATGGATTCACAGCGGATCTCAATGTTAACTGGTCTAAGAATGTTAGTGAAGTAGTTTCACTTGCTGAAGGCGTTGAGAATATCTATATCAATGGTTTCACAGGTTCACAGATTCGTGCAGTTGCAGGTAAGCCATATGGTACCATCTTTGGTGGAAAATGGGAAAGAGATGAACAAGGAAATCGTGTCATCGGAGCGAATGGTTATCCTGTTGTGAGCAGTGAAGAAGGCGAGCTTGGTAATATCAATCCTGACTGGATTGCTGGTACAAGACTCACTTTGGGTTATCAAGGTGTAACAGTTTCAGCATTGCTTGATATCAAATCAGGCGGTGTTATGTGGAATGGTACAAGAGGTGCTTTGGTTAATTATGGTGTTGCCAAAGAGACAGAAAATCGTGGAACTCTGACTGTATTCGAAGGAGTGCGTCAAGTGAATGGTACATGGGTTAAGAATGACACAGCCGTTCCATTAAGCCAGGCTTGGTATCTAGGAAATGGCGGTGGATTTGGTAATCAATCCGAAGACTTTGTTGAAGATGCAAGTTATGTTCGTTTGCGTGAATTGACTGTATCATATGACTTGCCATCATCAATGCTTGAAGGTTCAATGCTTTCTAGAATCGGTTTCTCTTTCACAGGTAGAAACCTTTGGCTTAGCACACCATACACAGGCATCGATCCTGAAACAAGTTTGATCGGAAATGGCAATGGTCAAGGGATGGATTATTTCCAATTCCCGAATACCAAGAGTTATGTGTTCAGTCTTAATCTCGGATTCTAAACAACCATTTTCACAGCAAACCAATTAGATAGGTAATTAATTATGAAAAAATATCTTTTATCAATCATCCTAGGATTCTCAGCGCTGACTTTTTCAGCCTGCGATTCTTGGGTTGACAATACGATCAATGTGGATCCCAATAATCCCGTTGATGCTCCAATTAATCTTGTACTTCCATCAGCTCAAGTTTCCATGGCATATGTCGTGGGAGGTGATCTCAGTAGATTTACAGGCGTTTGGATGCAACATTTCCAAGGTGTCGATCGCCAATATGAAGTGATCAATCGTTATCAACAAACTGAATCTGATGCCGATAATCCATGGCAAACACTCTATCAGACATCCTTGAATAGCATGAAAATCGTTGAAACCAAGGCAACAGCAAGTAATTCGCCTCATTATCGTGGGATTGCAAGAGTGTTGATGGCTGCAACATATGGTCAGATTGTCGATGTCTGGGGTGATGCACCATTCAGTGAAGCTTTGGGTGGAAATTCCAATCTTAAGCCGAAATATGACAAAGCGCAAGATATCTACACAGGTATTCAAAAAATGTTAGATGATGCTATCGTAGATTGTGGTTCAGCTACAAGTACATTAAAGCCTGATGCATCTTCAGATGTTATTTATGGCGGTAATATGGCGAAATGGATCAAAGCAGCCCATGCCTTGAAAGCTCGATATCACTGGAGACTCGGAAATGGTCCTGCTGCATTGACAGCAATTGCAAATGCAATCGGCGACAATGCAGATGATGCGATGGTGACATTTGCTGAAGATCCAACCGGTGAGAATCCTCTTTCCCAGTTTATGTCACAAAGAAGTGGCTATATGACTGTAGGTATCAAATTGGTTGAACTCATGAATGGATTTGAAGATCCAAGAAGAGATGCTTACATCACAGCAGATAAAGATGGTAAGTTTACAGATGATTGTACACCAGGCCCACTTTTCGCTAGCTCAAGTTCACCTGTTCCAATGGTTACTTATGCGGAAATGATGTTCATCAGAGCTGAAATTAAAGTTGGTCAAAGCGAAGATGCAGAGGCAAAGCAATCGTACACCAATGCTGTAAAGGCATCCATGAAAATGGCTGGTGTAAGTGATCCTGAAGTAACAACCTATCTTGGGAAAGCAGAGATAATGCCATCTGGAGCTTTGACGCTACAACATGTCATGGAACAGAAGTACATTGCAATGTACACTCAACCCGAAGCTTTCTCAGACTGGAGAAGAACAGGCATACCTTCATTGACAGCTCCTGCAAATGCTGTTGGATCAACACCTCGTAGATTCATGTATCCAATCAGCGAGCGTTTGTATAATCCAAATACTCCATCTGGAGTAACAACAGCCAATAAATTGTTCTGGGATACAAGACCCTGATTTTGTTCCAGCCAATTAATTTTGAAACCCGATTGCCTAGAGGCATTCGGGTTTTTTTTTGTGTTTAAGGCAACATTATACAATTAACTGACAAATTTGACTGTTACATTATTCCTTTTTGATAGTCATTGTGAATAAATTAAGATTTGCCAATTGAGGATTTCTTGATATTTTTACCGACCCAAACGAAAATTTCATTTTTTCACTATCAAATATATCCTATGAAAAGATTGCTTCTCCTTGTATTACTGATGTTCTCAGTGATTACAACTTCCCAGGCAGGTGGCATCGATAAAAAGAAGCTACCATCATTGCTTGCGGGATCCAATGCCGGAAATGAGTTTTATGTGTCATTTCCTCCTGTTTATGAAGAAGTGGCGGGCGGTGATAACTC
>DBCJ01000009.1 GCA_002293005.1 Ignavibacteria bacterium UBA961
ATTCAAGAAACAGATAATCAATTGATCAATTCCGAGAATGCTTTCAGACAATCAGAAATCGCACTTGTGCAAAAGCGAGGTGAGGAAAGATCTGTATCTTCCGAGATTCGTCGATTGGAAGAAATCATTTCTCAGAAAACCGAGCAATTGCAATATCTCAAAGATGAACAGGAAAGAGCAGGCAATGAACAGGCCATGCTCGAATCTTCAATGAATGCCGTTGCATCTGATTTGGTCGAAGAAGAAGAACGCGTGAAGAGTTTGCAAGAAGCAATTTCACAAAGACAAGACAAAGCGCGTGATTTCAAAGAAAGAAGACAACAAGTACGCAATAATGAAGGTGAAATTCGCACTCTTGAACATGCAATCACCGAGCAAGTGCATGCCACTGAGCTGAGTCTTCAACATGCTCAAATTGAATTCAAGCGTATTCTCGAGAAAATTGAAGAGCAGTATCCTGACATTGATTTTTCTAATCTTCCTGAATCTTGGACATTACCCCAAGATTTCGATGAACTCATCGAAAAAGAGAAAGCGAGAAAATTGTCCAATCGATTGCAAAATCTTGGCAATGTCAATTTCCTTGCATTGGAAGAATATGAAAAAGAACATGAGCGTCTGGAATTCCTGAAGAGTCAGCTTGCCGATTTATCTCAAGCGGAAGAGTCTTTGCAGGCAACAATGGATGAAATCAATCAAACCGCTCAACAGCGTTTCAATGATACATTTGAGCAGATTAGAGGACATTTCAAAGATCTCTTTGCCACATTGTTCAGTGGTCGCGGAGAAGCCGAGATTCATCTAGGTGAGGGTGATCCACTTGAATGTTCCATTGAGATTACCGCGAAGCCACCGGGAAAAAGACCGCAATCCATAGAATTGCTTTCTGCAGGTGAAAAGACTCTCACTGCGATTGCATTACTCTTTGCGATCTATCTTGTCAAACCAAGTCCATTTTGTATTTTGGACGAGGTTGATGCACCTCTCGATGATGCGAATATCGATCGCTATTTGCAACTCATCAAGAGTTTCAGTGAGAAGACTCAATTCCTGATGATCACACATAATAAGAAAACCATGGAAGCTGCCGATACGCTCTATGGCGTGACACAGGAAGAAGAAGGAGTCTCGAAAGTTGTATCTGTGCGTTTGACCGGTTCTTGATCTTTATCCACAAATCTTTGCAATGACATGAAACATATTCTCATAGCTCTCATTATGACATGCGCTTCTTGCATGCTGAATGTTACCACGCTTCATGCACAATTCGAGGAAGATTTACCACAAATCACAACTCAAGACACTTTGAAAGCATCGATCAGAACTGTGTGGAAGGGCATCAAAAGATCATTCTATGAATTAGGCACTTTTTCAGATCCTTCAACACGCGATCCAAAGATGGATGAAAAAACTGGACTCTATCGAGGTTTCATCCGTTCAGACTTCAGAGTATTCGCAGGCGGTTCGGACACAACCTATAAAGTATTAGAGAGATATGGTCGACTTCCAGTCATTCGCGGTGGCACTTGGATGGCAGGTAGAGTGAAATATGAATTCAAGGTTCGTGAATTGGCAGAGGATTTAACCCAAGTTACACTTGTATGTGGGATTTCCGGATTTGAAGAAGGCGTTACCAATGAAGCGCATTTCTGGAATTCCAATGGCATTCTTGACAAAGAAATCATGGATCTCCTAAAGAAACTAATCCTGGATCCTGAAACGGAAAATTTCAAAGAAAATCGTATGAATTGATTCAGGCCCCGAAATTACGGGGCCTTTTTTTATGGCTTGCAATACATAAGAAATAATCGATTATTGACCACTCCCAGTGATTCATAGGCATTTGTTCTATGATTGAATATCGGGGCTGTGACATAATCCGCCATCATTCCTGCAAAAGTAAATCCATCGCTCATTCTCTGCATGATCATCGCAGAAGAAGTGGCATAAGCGAAAGTTCCACTTTTGGGCGACATCGCATAGAATCTATTGATGTCCAATGCATTTTTTTGCATGAATTTTTGACCATTCACGATAATGAATGGATCTTGCTGTGAATCCCCGCAGAGATAGACTTCCTGTCCATCATGCGTGAATCTGATCGGTCCAACATTGATTCCCGCATCATATTCCGCCGTATTCATCACAATGACATTCATCCCCGCTTTGAATGCAGTCAATCCAATCATAGGTTCAAAAGGATGTATGACAAGATCATCAATGCGATCATATGATTGAGTCTCGAGTGGTTTTATGAAGTCATCCGAATACAAATATCCTGTTGATCGTGTGCCATTTCCATATGCACAAGCGAAAGAATTACCCGATTGATTCACTTGAAGAAATTTCAGGAATTGTGCTGAAAGCATCTCTTCATCATTCTTGTTCACTCGCCATAAATCTCCCTGCTTACCCGCATATATAAAAGTATTGTCGAGCATAAATCCTGCCAGCAAGCACTCCTCAAATCTGCCGACTTCTTCATCATTCACCATGAGTGCAATTCCACCGGCTCTTCGAGAACGATATGCCCATTGATTGCCATCAAAACTCAAAGCAATGTCACCAATGCGATTTATGAGCACCTGTGTAAACAGGCCTTCTTCTCGAAGGATATGCATTGTTTCACTTTGACCATCAATGACAGTATAAGCCAGAATGCCATATCTTGAAAAACCAATATATCCCGGAATGCCTGCTCCAAGCGGAATGATCGAGTCATTAGTCATGATTGACCAAATGCCATTTTTCTGCATTGGATATGCAAAATATTGGCCATCCGGAGAGAATATTGGCGCTTTCAATGAATCCACATCCATTCCCTTCTTTCCATCAATTGTCACTGCATATCTTCGTGAGAAAGGTGAAGTTATAGCCCACCAATGTCCTGTTGTATCCAATCCGATAGAAATCAATGGTTCCGATCCATCAAGCAGCATTTCCCCACCACATTTGCGATCCTGTGCTTCAAGAATGAAGACCGAGCACAGAAAGACCGCAATGAAGTATTCCCATTTAATTCGTAGTTTCATGGTTTGAACATGCATATATATTCCGATTTCTTGATGATAGAATGATCTATTTCATTTCAGACATACATCTTGGCTTAGGTTCAGCAGAACAACAAATGGAGCGCGAAACAGCTTTCATAGCATTTCTTCGATCAATTGAGAATGACTGCGAATCTCTCTATATCATTGGAGATCTCTTTGATTTTTGGTTCGAATATTCAACGGTCATTCCGAAGCAATTTTACAGAACATTAGCGGAATTGAAACATTGGACAAGTCGAGGGAAATCCGTGACCTATCTAATGGGTAATCATGATTTCGGACATGTCTCATTTTTCAAGGAAGAGTTCGGAATCACTGTATTTGATGACGATATCACTTGTGATATTTCCGGAAAGCGTTTTTATCTCGCGCATGGAGATGGCAAAGCGTATAATGATTTCGGATATCTCATACTCAAAAAAATTCTGCGTAGTCCGATCAGCAAGACACTCTTCCGTTGGATTCATCCCGATATCGGCATTGGTATAGCTTCATGGGCTTCTCGCGGAAGCAGAATGCATACCGATGCCAAAGAATATGGAGAGCAATCAATTGGTGATGGATTGCGAGATTTTGCCGAAAAGAAGATTCAGAATGAACAGTTTGATTTTGTCATCATGGGACATAAACACAAAGCTGAAGTCACTTCATTCGGCAAAGGTTTATATGTCAATCTAGGACATTGGCTTTCCTTCCCTGCCACTTATGCCATATTCGACGGTCAAACACTCGAACTCAAAAAAACAACCTAATTACTTTTTGGCAAATGCATAATTCAGCATTTTATACAGCAATCTCGCTGTGGTCAAATCCGGATGATTTACTTTTTTCTCAGGGGCTAGTTCAACGATATCAAAACCAATGATCCTTCTTCCTGATTTGATCAATTCACGAAAAACATCAAGTGTTTCAGAATAGAGAAAACCATCCGGTTCGGGTGTCCCGGTGGAAGGCATGATCGATGGATCGAAATAATCGACATCGAATGTGACATATACATCCTTTGATAGAGAATCAATCACAGATTTTTGCCAATTCTTGCCATGCAGTCCTCTTCTAATGGCTGAAGCATAAAATGTGTTCACGCCTTTCTTCTTGATAAATTCCGCTTCTTCTTTGCATTGCGCACGAATACCGACTTGAGTGATGGATTTGGGTTTCATGAATTCACAAACTCTGGACATAAAGCATGCATGCGAATATGGAGTTCCTTCATATGTATCGCGTAAATCCGAATGCGCATCAAAATGAAGAACAGACATCTTGGGATATTTCTTGAAATGCGCTTTGATTGGGGCAGTTGAAATTGTATGTTCTCCACCCAAAGTGACCACGAATTTCCCTTTCTCCAAAAGTTCTTCCACTTGCTTTTCGATGATATTCAATGCTTTTTCATGAACAGATTTTCCAAATGTAATGGGTTTTATGGTGGCAATGCCGATATCAAAACATAATTCACGATTGAATTCATCATCGTAGAATTCCACATAAGCACTTGCATCGAGAATTGCTTTGGGTCCTTTACCCGCTCCACCGCCATAACTCACGGTATGCTCATAAGGGGCTGACACAATGGCTACGGAAGATTTCTCAAGATTTGAATAAGCACTTTCAATTGCCAAAAAATTACTTGATTTTCCTAGTGTTTGCATGATGGTTTTCCATGATGATTATGTGTATATTCCCATAAATTTCGTGCTTTTGCATGAGTCTTAAAAACATAGTTTTGCATATTCAATTCAACATTACATTTATGCTCATGAAATACTTGCATACACTCCTTTTCGCATTTCTCTGCTTCACGATATTTTCATTTGAACTTCAGGCTCAGAGCGATCTCTCGATTGAAGTCAAAAAGGCGGGTGATGCTCTTCGAAGATATATGGAATCAGCGCATCCAACACCGGATATCGGCAGAGAGATTCCCCTCACACCAATGATTCCGATGATTACGAATTCACTCACCAATCCTAGTTTCTTCGATGATGTCAATATGATCACCGCCGAAACCGATCAATTGCCTGTGCAGAATGAATCTTCAATAGCAGTGAATCCCAAAAATCCGATGAATCTTATCGGATCTGCTGTTGACTATCGCGCAAGTTCATCGGCTTGGGTGTATTATTCGATGGATGGAGGCAGAACATGGAAGAATGTGAATCTTGGAAAACCACCCAAAATGACCACTTCAAGCAATGATCCATCGGTGGCTTTCAGTCGCGATGGAACGGGTTATTTGGTCTATGGTGGATTTGGAGACAGAAGCAAAGCATCACCGGAAAATGGTGTATTCTTTGCGAGAACGACCGATGGTGGAGTGACATGGACAAAACACATTCCGGTCATTCAGCACTTGGGAGAGCAAACTCCTGATTCCACTTTTGAAGACAAATATTATATCTGGGCTGATAATTCACCGACTTCTCCCTATGTGGACAGACTCTATATTCCTTGGAAGCGTGTGATCAATCGTGATTCATCCACTCAAATCGTTAATGTATATTCAACAGACAAAGGAAGTACTTGGTCTGTGCCCGTTCCAGTGAGCGATCGAGTACCCGGCATTTCGGAAGACACCACATTTGGACAGAGTTTTCCATTGACCGTTACTGGTCCTGAAGGCGAAGTCTATACAGTATGGAATTATGGTCCGAAATCCAGCATTGGCTTTGCTAAATCCATGGATGGTGGCAATACTTACACTTCACCTCGTTTGATTCAAACCTATCGTTCATTCGGGAAAGCAAAAGCATTGGATGAGGGCGTGCGACATACAGTCAAGGGAGGAGTGCGAGCTGAGGCATATCCTTCATTGACATGCGATTTGACGAATGGTCCACGTAGAGGCTGGCTCTATCTGTCATGGTCTGCCGATAGCATTCCTAATGTGTATTTCTCCCGTTCCACTGATAAAGGGGAAACTTGGTCAAAGCCAATCACGGTACATTCAACTGAAACCAATGATCAATTTTGGCATTGGATTGCAATTGATCCCACGAATGGGGATTTGGGCATCATGTATCTTGATTCCCGAGATGATCCAAACAATATCATCACGAATTGTTATGTAAGTTATTCAAGAGATGGTGGTAATACATGGATGGATCGCAGGGCTTCAGAGGCACAAAGCGATTTGAGAAATAATCCTTTTCGGAATAATGTCTTTGCCGGTGATTATAGTGGTTGTGCAATGTATGATGGCATCATTTATCCATCATGGGTTGACATGCGCAATGCAGGAACGACCAAAATTGATAATGATGCATATACATCAATCGTGAATACGCGCATTCCTCAACCGGCATATCCATTCACTGCAAGACCTTCTTCCACTGATACAACTTCGATTCGATTATTCTGGAAAGCCCCAAAAGCAAGAGTATTTGATCAACCATTGGATGCACCGATCAAGTATGTGCTCTATAGAAACAATACATTTCTTACTGAAGTGGCCGGAGATTTGGAAACTTATAATGATGTCACAGTAACCGCATTCAGAACATATACATATGGCATCCGCGTTGTGGTAGGCATTGATACAAGTTCGATCCGTGAAGTAAAGGCAACTGCAGGTGGCGCAAAACTTCCTCAAATGCCGAATCTTATCGCTGCAAAGACAATCGGTGATTTGAATATTATATCATTGTCAATCCGCATTCCGAGCTTCAGAGCAGATTCTATTACTCCATTCATCAATCCAAAAGCAGTCTCACTTTTCAGAGATGGAAGCAAGATCAGAGAATATCCAATTTCAATTGCGGATACAGGTTTGATTAAATCCTTCAATGATACCTTGCCGATTGAAGGCTGGTATGAATATTCATTGAGTCTTACCGATCAAGCCAAATATGAAAGTGCAAGAACACCAAGAAGTTTGATATTTGGAGGCAAGATTGAATCTGCCTATTCCGAGCACTTCGATGCAGATCCACTTCGCGCATATTATACTTCCGGCAGATTTTCCACGAGTTCCGTTTTTGCCTTTAGTGGTTCGAATGCATTGACTGAATCACCCAGCGGACAATATGTGAGAAATGCGAGAGACACATTTATCCTGATGCCGGTGAAAACGCTACCACAAACAGAGCATGCCATGCGATTCATGCATGCCGCACTTGTGGATCCAACGGATTCCGCAGTGGTTGAACTTTCACATGATTGGGGAAATAGTTGGTCCGCAATTGGCAGATATTATTCCACAATGTTCGCACCATGGCAAGACAGCATCACCAATACCGATGACTGGAAACCAGAACAAATTCTCTTCACGCCTCAATCAGACACCACATTATTCCGATTGCGATTCTTCTCAGGAGCATCGTTCCAAGCAGATGGTTGGTGGATTGATGATATCAGCATTGGCCGAAGCACTAATATTACAGAAGAGCGTCAAATTGGTAAATCAGTTTTTCCGCTTCCGGCCAAAGAATTTGTGACAATCACAATTCCCGAAGCAAAAGAATTGGAATGGAGACTGTTTGATGTCATCGGTAATGAAATCGATAAAATGTCCTATTCAGCCGAACAAAGAGGATTTTACCTCTTCCTTGATGTGAGGAATCTCTATTCCGGTGCATACTCACTCATGCTTTCTTCCAATGGTAACATGATTGGTCAATACCCAATATTGATTAGTCATTAAGAACAAACTTCATGCTTGGGAATTTGGGCAAATTTCTTATTTTTGTCTTCCCACTCGCAGGAGTGGCGAAATGGCAGACGCGCTGGACTCAAAATCCAGTGGACCTTAAATCCGTGTGGGTTCGAGTCCCACCTCCTGCACACAAAAAAACCGATACTCAAGTATCGGTTTTTTTTCGTTTGACCTCTTACAAAAGAGTATAAGTCTTCATGGTTCCTTTGCCCTTCATTTCTGTTTCCCCTCTATAAGAAGTAATAAATCCACCCTTGGATTGATTTGATAATTCTGATACGAATGATTCACTTACTTGAATTTTTCCAGGCATTCCAGTACTCTCCAATCTGCTCGCAATATTTACAGAATCACCCCATAAATCGTACGAATATCTGTTTAGTCCAATCACTCCTGCAACTGCGGGTCCTGAGTGGATACCTATTCTTAACTCAATGGCTCTATCTTCAAAATTGAAAGATTCTGATAATCTCATGACTTCTTTGGCAAACTCTGCCATGCGAATCGCGTGATCTTGCTTATGTTCAGGTATACCACAAACGGCCATATATGAGTCACCTATTGTCTTAATCTTCTCAATACCGTGCTTATCTGCTAGATTATCAATTATAGAAAACAATTTATTGAGATTTCGAACCAATGCAGATGGTGAAATTGATTCAGCTATTGAAGTAAATCCAACGATGTCAGAAAAGAAAATACTAACAGATGCAGTTTCTTCAGCAATTGTCTTTTCTCCTGCAATTATTCTCTCTGCAATAGTTGAAGGTAGAATGTCATGCAACAATCTGGAATGTTCTCGCAATGCTGATAATTCACTTTGTTGATGTTGTTCAGCCTCTAATATTTTCCGATTATGCTCCATGATTTCTGCATGCTTTCGGATATCTGAACTATGAATCTCCGCTTCAAGATCATGAAATATTTTATGATAAGTAAATGCGGATTCCCAATCTTTCATCTTTGAATACATGTCAGATAATCTGTTAGCATGCGTAGCTTGCTCAAATTTCATATTGGCTTGCACAGTATGTGCATATGCTTGTTCCACAAATGAAATAGAAGTTGCTGTTTCAGCATCCGACACTGATTCATGAAAGTAGATAATACCAAGCGAGCTTAGGAATTCATGCATTCTATCCTGATCACCCTTTTCCTTACTGAGCTGCAATCCTCTTTCATTATACTCCTTGGCTAAAGAATAATTCTCTTGTTTGAGATACAATTGCCCCAGGTTAACATAATAGTATAATTCTTCGGTATAATTACCCGTATTTCTATAGCGCTCATAAGCCTTATTGTAATACTCTATGGCTTGATCATATTGTTTATTCATCAAATATGTCGAGCCCACATTATTATAGATTGAGTAAAGAGCTGATTTATTTCCAAGCACTTCATACATTTCAATGGAATTTCGGTAATAGAGTGCTGCTTTTTCAAAGTCATCCAAATGAAAATATATATTTCCCATACTTGCATAGACATTAGCAATTCCACTTTTTCGATCCAACTGCTGATTGAGCTCTAAACTTTGTTGATAATACTCCAATGCCTTTTGATTATCTGATAATCTTCTATAAATATTCCCAAGATTTATGAGTACGGCAGACTTACCATAGAGATTACCCTCCTTTTCATACAATGAGAGTGCTTTTACATACATTGAGAAGGCTTTATCAAAAAGAGACTGATCAA
This sequence comes from Ignavibacteria bacterium UBA961, assembly GCA_002293005.1. Classification (GTDB taxonomy): domain Bacteria; phylum Bacteroidota; class Ignavibacteria; order Kapaibacteriales; family UBA961; genus UBA961. The sequence goes on from DBCJ01000009.1 coordinate 9,406, forward strand.
AATTCAACATGCCGATGAAAACGTGTCCATTAGCCATCAACGTAAACTCAGTACTTCCATTCAACTCATGTAATGCATCTGAATATACCGAAAGAGCTTGTTGATATTCCCCTTTAATCTTATATAGAGAACCCTTTGTATAAAGCACACTTGCTCTGTAGACCAAATCAGACTCATTCTTAAACTTTTCAAGTGCTTTATTGACTGATAGTTCAGCACCTTCAACATTCATTGAAATCATTTGAGTTTGTGCAATCGCCAAGTGAATTTTTCCAATATTCACTTCTGAAATCGATTGTTCATTCTCTTGCAACAAATGTTCTAATTTTTCTGCAACATGAGATGATTTGCTATAATATGACTGCTTATAACATGCTTCATATTGATAGAGCAAAAATGTACAGAATACATTTACCTCATAATCTTTCCAGTCAACTGATTGGACAAAAGAAATTATAAACTCTTCTGCTACCTGATACTGATATGTTCTAATGTACTTTGTAAAAGTAACTTCTGCTTCAAGAATAAGATCATTCATGATATGCTATCAATAATTGCAATTGATTGATGATACATGTTGTCTAATGAAAACCTATCTATATTTTCAAATTTCATGTACTGGATTGATTCACTTTATCGGCTTTTTGATTTGTGTTCAACATTGTGCTTCACTGACTTTTCTTCCATTCATCATACATGGAGCGCAATAATTGCACATCTTCCCATGCGGGTTTTTTCCAATTGGGATTGCGAAGCAAAGCAGCAGGATGATAGGTTGCAAGAAGAGATACGCCGTGATAATTCATCACTTTTCCTCTGATATCCTGCATTTGATGATTCTTCTTGAAAAGAGTATTTACAGCTGTGAGTCCAAGAGCCAAAATGAATGCAGGTTTTATGATTTCAATTTGCTTTTGCAGATAGGGTTCGCATTGCGCAATTTCATCTTTCTCGGGTCTTCTGTTTTCGGGTGGACGACATTTGATTATATTGGCAATATACACCTCATCTCTTGAAAGATTGATTGCTTCTAGAATCTTCGTGAGAAGCTTCCCGGCCGCACCAACAAATGGCAAACCTTGCGCATCTTCATCAGCACCCGGTGCTTCACCGATGATCAAAATATCAGCATTAGGATTTCCCGATCCAAAGACAAATGAATTTCGAGTATTTCCCAGTCGACATTCCATGCATGTATGAATATGATCATGCAAAATAGGAAGTGTTTCTGCTGATTGCCATGCGGTATTTATGCTCATGATTGACTTCTCTGATTCTGTGGATTGTTCGGGAGAAACAATTGTTTTTTGTGCATCAATAAACAAAACCGATCCTAAGATTTCTTGTTGTTGCACAAGATATCGTTCAAGATCGGTTTTCTGTTTTTTCATATTGGAATATCCTACTACTTCAGCTTAATTTTATGCCTTCTTCCAATAGCTCATTTACTTTTCCCATTGATTCAGCTTCTGCATAAAATCTGATGAGAGGTTCTGTACCAGATGCTCGAATCAAAAGCCAGCCATTTTCAATGAAAAATTTATAACCGTCTTTTGTATTGGAACCAATAACGGGAAATCTTCCAATTTTTGCGGGACCTTTGGCACAGGCCGCCAAAATTGCTTTCTTCTGTTGGGGCGTTACATGAACATCTTTGCGCATATATCTGTGAGGACCAAACTCTTCATCCAATTCATCACATAACTCACGCAAAGTCTTTTTGCGAGTCGCCATCATTTCAATCAAGAGGAGTGCATTGAAGATACCATCTCGTTCAGGGATATGAAGCATCGTACCAAGACCACCGGATTCTTCTCCACCAACTATGATTTTCTCCTCATTCATGAGTTTGGCAACATATTTAAAACCAACAGGTGTTTCATGTATTGGAATTGAATGCTTTGCGCAATACTTTTCAATCATGGAAGTGACAGATACTGTTTTTACAACTGCACCACGCTTTTTCTTCACTTCCCACATATACTTAAGTAAAAGAATGAATAGCTTTTGTGAATCCACAAAATTCCCTTCATTATCCGCTGCACCAAGTCTGTCAGCATCTCCATCTGTTGCAATGCCCACATCATATTTACCTGTTTTCATGATATCTAAGAATTCATGAAGATTATGTGGGATCGGCTCGGGATGCTTTACTTCACCAAATGTAGGATTGACCTCTGCATGCAATTCAGTGACATTATTCAATACTTTCGGAAGAATATTTTGTCCTGCACCATACATTGCATCGAGAAGAACAGTATAACCCGAATCATTGATCAATTCCAGATCGATTTTCTTTCTGATATATCGTAGATATGATTCCTGTGCATCAAAAGGTCTGATCATTCTTTCCAAAATATATTCATCTAGTGATTTGGCAGGTGCTTTGGGGATTTTATTTCCCAATTTTTCCAATTCCTTTTCAATCTCCGCAATTTCTTCCGGATAAGCAGGACCACCAAATCGACCTTTCACTTTATATCCGCTGTAGATCGGTGGATTGTGACTTGCTGTGATCACAATTCCGAGGACAGAACCTTTTTGTTTCGTATGAAAAGATACTTGAGGAGTGGAAGAAATATCTTGTGTGATATGCACAGTAATACCATGCGCGGCGAAGACTCGAGCTGTTTCCTCCGCAAATTCTTTTGACATGAATCTTGTATCATAGCCAATCACGGCGGATGGATTTTTATCGCCGATACGCTTGATATAATTGGCTGTTGCCGTGGCAACAAGCGCAAGATTGTCATAGGTGAAATCACGCGCGATGATTCCGCGCCATCCATCAGTTCCAAAGACAATACTCATATCCAACCCGCTTCAAATGTGGTGAATCATTGATTTCAATCAGAGAATCGACATGCCGGCATAGCGAGCTGAACTTCCAAGTTCTTCTTCTATTCTCAGCAATTGATTGTATTTGGCCACGCGATCCGTACGGCTCGGGGCTCCTGTTTTTATCTGTCCGGCATTTGTCGCAACTGCAATGTCCGCTATCGTGACATCTTCAGTCTCTCCCGAACGATGAGAAATGATCGTTGCATATTGATTCTGTTTTGCAAGTGCAATCGTATGCAATGTCTCGGTCAATGTTCCAATTTGATTTACTTTGATCAAAATGGCATTGGCAATATTTTCATCGATTCCTCTTTGCAAGAATGCAGGATTTGTCACGAACAAATCATCGCCCACGAGTTGCACACCTTTCCCTGAAAGGGCTTCAGTAAGCATAGACCAACCGGCCCAATCATTTTCTCCCATTCCGTCTTCAATCGAGAATAATGGGTATTGCTCACACATTGAGGCATACCATTCAACCATTTCTTCAGCAGTTTTGGATGCACCGCCGGATTTGTACATGTGATATTTACCATCTCTGTACATTTCACTAGCTGCAACATCAATTGCCAATACGATTTCTTCGCCCGGTGTGAAACCCGCAAGGACAATTGCATCCATGATCACATCAAAAGCTTCTTCATTGGATTTTAGTGATGGCGCAAAACCACCTTCATCTCCAACAGAGGTATTGTAATTCTTCTTTTTGAGAACCGAGCGCAAAGAATGAAATATTTCTGTTCCCATTCTGAGTGCATCGGAAAAAGTATCCGCACCGACAGGCATCACCATGAATTCTTGAATGTCCACAGTATTATCGGCATGCTTTCCACCATTTAGAATATTCATCATGGGTACCGGCAAAGTATTACCGACAATCCCGCCCAAATACCGATACAATGGCATGCCATAACTTGCAGCGGCTGCTTTTGCAACTGCGATTGATACGCCAAGAATGGCATTCGCACCAAGTTTTGATTTATTTGCCGTACCATCCACATCGATCAACATTTCATCAATTTCATATTGATCGTCGGCTTCCATATCCTCAAGTGCTTCTGCAATCTCCGTATTGACATTATCAACGGCTTTTTGTATCCCTTTCCCACCATATCGTGATTCATCACCATCGCGAAGTTCACAAGCTTCATGCTCTCCGGTGCTTGCTCCTGAAGGTACTGCGGCAGAGCCAAATGAGCCATCTTCAAGTATGACATCGACTTCTATTGTAGGATATCCTCTGGAGTCCAGAATTTCACGGGCATGAATATCTGCTATGGTCTGATTCATGATACATTCCAATATGTGAGAAAAAAGGCAACCTTTGACATAGCAATGGTCGCCCTTACTTATGAGTTGGGTTTCGGCTTTTCAAAAAGTAATCGCATCAATCTTTGAAGCAAGATCCATGTCAAGCAGAGTAAGACCGCCTTTGTCATGTGTGCTGATTGATATATCAATTTTGTTCCAGCCATATAATCGTATTTCAGGATGATGATCCATTGCCTCGGCATGGATCGCAATTGCATTGATGAAACCAATGGCTGAAACAAAGTCATGAAGAATACATGTTCTCATGATTTTTTTGCCATCTGATTCCCATAAAGGCAATAATTCCAAGTGATTACGAATCGCTTCCTCGGAGAGAAGATCGGGTCTGCTCATGGAGAATTCTCCAATCAATTCACATGGGCTTCGAGGCGCTCTGTGATATATGGTTTACCAACGGCACCAATGATTGTATCAACCAATTGTCCACCCTTGAAGATCAAAATAGTCGGGATGGAACGAATGCCAAATTTTTCAGCTGCTAGTTGATTATTGTCAACATCCAATTTTCCGATGACCGCCTTTCCTTCATAATCTTTGGCAAGATCTTCGATAATTGGTGCAATCATGCGACATGGACCGCACCAAGTGGCCCAAAAATCAACGAGAACAGGTTTATCTGAATTCAATACTTCAGCTTCGAAATTCTCATCGGTGATATGCAATGGTTGCGACATGATTTAATACCTATGGAATATGTTTTGGAAATGTGATGACTGCAAAACTACTAAAAAAACCCATCGAACATGATGATTTGAGTATGTCTATAGAGCATTTTTTCGTAAATGTTTGACAATTGAATAGGATAGAACATTATATATGGTTCATGTCTGCAACTTATGCAGTCTTTCCGCGGCTGTTTCCAACACTTGATTGGATTTACAGAAGCAAAATCTCACATAATTTCCTGCTCTTTCCGGCCTGAGATAGAATCCTGTGCTAGGAATGCAAGCAATGCCAATCTCCTTGATCAACCAATTCGTAAATGACTTCATATTCGGGAACGGATATTCTGAAGTATCAGCCATGATGAAATATGCACCTTGCGGTATTATTGGATAGAGTCCGGCTGATGAAAGTGCATGAGCAAGGAAATCTCTTTTGTCCTGATACATATTGACAAGTTGCTGGAAATAGGAATCAGGTAAGTCAAGAGCAGCCGCGGCGGCTCCTTGAAATGGTGTTGCTGTTGAAAACACGGTGTATTGATGAATATTTCGGATTGGAATTTGTAATTCTTCCGGCGCAATCACCCAACCGATTTTCCAACCGGTGAAAGAAAAAGACTTCCCTAAACTTGAAATGGTGATTGTGCGATGTTTCATATCAGGTAATGATCGCATTTGAATATGTCCAGCCGGATCAAAGCCGATATGTTCATATACTTCATCCATGATTGCGAGTGCATCAAATTCCTGACATACATCCGCGATGAATCCAAGTTCCAATTGACTAAACATCGTACCGGTTGGATTATGCGGTGTATTGATGATGATTGCTTTTGTCTTCGCCGAAAATGCCTCTCGCAATTCATGATGATTGAATTTGAAGAGTGGCTCATGTAATGTGACCGGCACAGGAATTCCGCCGGCCATGCGAATGACTGGCACATAGGAATCATAACATGGTTCAAAGACTATCACTTCATCGCCGGGGTTTATAAAGGCAAGCAATGTGGACAGCAATGCTTCCGTGGCACCGGTGGTTACTGTTATTTCTCTATCGGGATCGATTTCATGAAAATAGAATCTCGACTGATGTCTCGCAATCGCCCTTCTCAAAGTATGAGCTCCGATCATCGGGGCATATTGATTGTTTCCCGAGGCAATTGACTCCATTGCGATGCGCTTTATTTCAAGTGGACCATCAAAGTCCGGAAAACCCTGACCAAGATTGATGGCATTGTATTCCTGAGCCAATTGCGTGATTTCTGAGAAAATGGTCATTCCCATTCCCTCAACTCTATCTGCATGAAAATGTGTTTTCTTTGACATGACTTTATCGCAAATGAACGGGTGGATTTTGTGTTTTCTTTCGAAGTTTGATATTCAGGGTCTCCACAAGCAATGAGAAAGCCATGGCAGAATAGATATATCCTTTAGGAACATGAACTCCGAATCCCTCAACGAATAATGTTAAACCAACCATGAGAAGAAATGACAATGCAAGAATCTTTAGGGTGGGGTGTGTATCCACAAATTCGCTAATTGCTGTTGCGGAAAGCAACATTATGGTCAATGCAATGATGATGGCAGCCACCATGATAGGTATTTGATTGGCCAAACCAATCGCCGTAATCACCGAATCAAGTGAAAATACAAGATCAATCAAGAGGATTTGTCCAATAACTATATAGAAAGCGCTCTTGGCCACACCGTTTTTATTTTCCGAATGTTCGCCTTCCAATTTTGAATGAATTTCAAGCGTGCTTTTTCCCAAAAGAAATAATCCACCAAATACCATGATGAGATCCCTTCCGGAAAAGTCATGACCTATCATGGAGAATAACGGATAGACCAGTCCTGCCAGATAGGAGATGCTCATAAGCAAGAGAAAACGCAAAATCAATGCCCCTACAATCCAGATTCTTCGGGCTTTGGCATGTTGTTCAGGAGGTAATTTACCAATGATGATAGACACAAAAATCACATTGTCAATACCCAATGCGATTTCCAAAAGTGAGAGGGTCAATAAACTAAACAACCCCTCAGGAGTCAGAAAAACCTGCAAAAATTCCATGAATAAGTCCCATTTTATTGATAAATCACTCTCTATTCTCATCAAAGATAGTAAAGCGCATGATGAGTCGAAAACCGTCAGGGAATCAAACATCAAAAGACAAACCACTCAATCTCTTTGATTGCATGGGATGTATGGAGGGAAATGTAACTAAATTTGCATCAAAATGTTACTAGAGCGTATGACCAATCATCCGGCGAAGATGTCTGATACAGAGCTGTATGCAGCACTCAAACTAGAGAAACCTAGTTCTGAGAAAGCATTTGCAGAGTTATATGCCCGCTATTCACCCCGGATATTTGCTTATTGTCGGAGAATATTGGGCGATTATGACCGTGCGCAAGATGCTTTTCAGGAGACATTTGTCAAGTTTTTCAATAGCGCACAGCAAGAAAGAGAAATGACCAATGTGCCTGCTTATCTGCTTAGAATCGCTCGAAATCTTTGTTTGAATATGCAGAGAAGTAATAAAGGTCAAATTTCTCTTGAAGAATATCACTTGCCTTCATCATATGATATGTCTCATGACAAAAAGGAATTACTCTCTTTGATTACCCAGGCAATGGAAACGCTGCCGCTTGATTATAAAGAGGCATTTATACTAAGAGAATATGAAGGATTGAGTTATCAAGAGATAGCAGATATGACTGAAAGCTCGCTTTCAACGGTTAAAATCAGAATTTACAGAGCCAAACAGAAAATTAGAGATATACTTGCCCCGTACATTGCAGATATCTCCAAACATTGAAATACATAGAAAGAATACATGGAACAGCAACAGAAACCCGAACATATTGATGAACTCATCACTTCCTATCTCGATGGTGAATTACCGATAGAGAAAGAGGATGCCATGTTCAGTTCACTCGCATCAAATTCAGAAGATTCTCGCTCTGCCATGCGTGAACTCGTCTCGATGCGAAATGTGATTCCACATGACATAGAAGCATTCACCCCACCACCGGGAGCAAAAGATGCAGTGTTTTCACAATTGGGAATGGCTACCCAATCTGCTGAAAAAGGTAAATCTGGATGGAAAAAAGCCATTTTACCTCTAGCATTCTTGGCTTTGGGCTTGGCGGGAGGATATGGATTCGGTGATTCTTTCTCATCAAATGAAAAAGATGAAATATTACAATTAATGAGAAAACAAGGTTCAATAGGTGGTTTTTCACCTCTTATCTCGACCGGCGATTCACCAAAGGTTCCTACCATTGTATTGCAACAATCAGCACCTGTCAGAATAGTGTATAAAGATCGCATGAGAAATATGGCAAGCGTCACTCCTATGATCACATTGCCACCTATTTCAGTGAATCAGAGCGCCAATATTCAAGATGTTACAAATCAAAATGGTTCGGAATCCCAATCGAATAACAAGACCACGAAAGTGATTTTATCCGAAACGAATACTCAAACTCAAGAGAACTCTAAGCAGTCTGAGCAATCCAATACAGTTGAAAAGCAATCTTCAAATCAGATTGCAGCTCCAAATGCTACTGTTTTAAATGTTGATCCAGTCAAATACCCACAATTTTGGATGCAATTCCGAGGCATGTCCTCATTACAATCTCCTGAGTATTCCGGCATTCGCGAACAGATGGGTATTCTTGACAATTCAAGAGTGACATTTGCTTGGTCATTGGGAGAGCATTTTTCAGTCGGCTTGGAAGCAGGCAGAGAGCCATTTGTATTGAATTATCAAGGAATCAAGGAAGACAGATCATTTGTCTTCAATCAATATTCACCAATGCAAACGGGTGGTTTATTCTTGCAAGGCAGAACTTCAGCATTTGAAAATCTTGGTAATTCCAGATTCTATGTTCATGCAGTTGCAGGTGGAACAGAAATCGGTGTTCTAGGAAGATTGGGCTTGGGTATTGCATATCCAATCAGCAATCATATTTCTCTGCAATTGGGTCTTGAGCAGTCCTATATGCAATTCCAGTTCCAAGGGAATGCATTTAATTCTCAAAAACTTGACTTACTCTATGGAATTTCCATAATCTTATGATGCACATGAACAATTATACGAATCATATCAAGCATCTTGTCATATTGACTTCCATCTTTCTGTACGGATTGATTGGGTGTAAATCTCCAATAGATCTCGATCAGAATGTAAAAGAAGTGCCAATGCCAACAAATCCGGTTGCAATGTCAACCATGCGCTTCTCAATAGATGGCGGGGGCAGATCCATGCGATTTGTTCCTAATGATCCACCCGAAGAAAGTAGATTTTCATTTAGATCGTACAAACTTGAGACCATTCATGTGGATACCACTGAGAGACATTCTCTCAGAATGGCAATGAAATATAGCATTGGCACTGATATTAGCGATTCTTCCCGTTTCGAAGAGGTTTTGCCGATATCTCTTGCATGTGAATTTGACACCATCAAGGTTCCAATCTTAGATAATATTCCCGGACCAAGAGAAAGAACGGCTGCAATGTTGAAGAAATTTAGATTAAAAGCCTATATCTTCTCCAAAAAGAAAGATGGCCCCAATGGGTTCAGGATGATTAGATCTGAGAAAGAATTTGATTTGCTTGAAGATTCGAACGGTTACAATCATGCTGATACATATGTCTATGCATTAAGAACGCGAATGCCTCAAGGAAAACCAATTATCACAGTGTATATTGAATCAGGTTTTGGATTGAATACAGTTGAGTTCGAATCCCTTGACAAAAAATTCCGAGCTAATTCGAGCGGAAGATCAATTATGAAAATTTCGTTTTAAGCACTTTTATACATTTATATTTTGAGGTTCAACATGGTCCAAGCATTACGATTCTCACGCTCTTTGTTGAGCATGATGATGCTTTTCCTTTCCATGACTTCGCTCGTTTTGGCCAATGCACCCGGCAAGCCAAAAGAATTCAGAGTCATTCCCGAAGGAAATGGTATCGCACCCGGCACTGTTAAATTATCCTGGATTGCCCCATCGAATGACACTACTTTGCAATATGTTGTGTACATGGCATCAATAGTAGGAAATGTACCAACCGATTTCAAAGCAATCATCGAAACATGGCAAACTTCTGCCACTGTAAAGGATCTTCCTGCCGGAACACATAAGTTTTATGTGGTGACCAGATCCAAAGGCGCTCAAAGCGATCCATCGGAAAAGATTTCGATCACGATTCGCGGAGAAGAACCGAATACCTTTGGTATCATCATTGATCCTCCTATTCATTATATCCTTGAAGGAAAAGTGTTCACGCATCAAGTGAAATTGCAATTCCCATCAACTTATAAAGGTGGTTTTGGATATAAACTCGAGAAAGCACCGGAAGGAATGACGATTTCCGACAAAGGATTAATCGAATGGAAAAATCCAAAATATGGAAGCTATCAGATCACTGTTTCGGCTTGGATGCTTGAAGCACCCGGTTCACAGGCAGTCAAAACATTCAAACTTGAAGTTGGTTATGAATCCAAAAAGTTTGAAATAACATCAAAACCAAAAGAGATTGCCTGTCTGAATAAACTCTATGTCTATGAAGCTGTTGCAACATTCCCCCGTGATGGTGGCACATTATTCTGGTCTCTATTTGAATCAGTTGACGGAATGTCAATAGATGAGAAGACCGGTCGCTTGACATGGACACCAACAAAAGTTGGTTCACAGCGT
>DBCJ01000094.1 GCA_002293005.1 Ignavibacteria bacterium UBA961
AAAATGACTGCTTCATTAGCATCTGCCGGTAAAACGGTAGTTGAAGAATGTAATCTTAAAGTATTCTCAACAGGCTTGGCCACAGTCAAAACTGAGGATGGACAGGATGTTCGGAATGAAGAAGAAATTACAGGATTGGTGAAATCCCTATCCAAAGGTGATGCTCTTGAATTTACTGCTGTTCCTACTTCAGGAAGCACAATACCAGGAAGCCAGTTTAGAACAATCATCGAAGGAACTTCCAAGAAATCACCAGTGATTGGCTTGCAAGTTGGTTCTAATGATGGTTATAATGTACCTCTCGATGCTGACAAAGTTAGTGTCAGAATTGTATGGCAGGATCCAAAAGATCAAGCCATTCAGGTTCAAATATTCCCAACAGATGGTTCTAATGCTGTTGAGACACAACCTGGTCCGAAGCGTCCACGTATTGTTTGTGGAGATGCATCAAGAATTACCGATGCAAAGACACCTGTATTCTTTGTAAATGTTGAGATTAAAGCTCCTTCATACCCCGATATCACCCCAACTATAAAAGGTGTGAAATTCGAATTGAAGGAACAAAATGTAAAAGGTTATAAGGTTGTGCCTGTCGGAGAGCCTAAGCTTTCAGCCGGCAAATGGACACAAAGCTATAAACTTGATGGAAAGATTCCTGTTCCTAGAGGTACAGGTGGATCCATCAAGATAACTGCAAAGGCTGCTGCTCAGTTGCCAAATGGAGAAACATCTCCCGAAGCGACGAAGTCTTGCAAGTTCAATATTGTATTTTAATTTTTTTCATGCTATCCCCCACGTAATCCCGGAGAAAGCAGATAATGAGTTCAAGATTTGTTAGACCTATGACAGTACTTCCCTTACTGATCATGATGGTCATCACTGCAGTACAGTTGCAAGCGCAACAAACTGCACAGATCCGATCAATCCTCGGAAAATTCAAGAGTTATCGATACTCAAATGTATTCCTATTCCAAGTGGATGATGGAACTGTGTCGGCAATTAATCCTTTATTGGGTGTTCCAGAACCCAAGATGAATGCAGCTGCCAATAGATCTAAGAAAAAAGATCAAGTTCAGGAAGCTATTGATGAAGGTGAAGTTGATGTAGCCGGCTATTTGAAAGCCAATGGCGGTGGTAATATGAATAATGATGATAGAGAATACGAAAAGTACTATCGTCTTTATACAAAATGGCAAGATGAATTGTTTAGCCGTGCATATATCGTCACAACACGTTTTCGCACCGGTGAACCATTCGAAATCATTGGATTGTTGACATCCGGAAACAAAGAGATGGTTTCAAAGATTGATGAAAACATCGATCCACCAAAAGGCATTTTTCTTGCAAATGACTTGCAAAGAGTTGGTTCACCAGACACTTTGGGAATCGCGAAAACTCTCTATGAATATCTTGAAAGAAAGATTCTACAAAATGATGCTGAGAATGTGACTGCAGAGGCACAAGGCATTGGTGAGGATGCAACATTTCTTCCCCAAAAATATGGTACTACCTATCCAATCAATGAAGATGATATTCAGCAGTATCTTCGCATCACTGACGGGCAGCCACAAGAATATGATTCACCAAATGAATTGACAATTGGTTTGTTCGATTTGATTCGCTTCCGCCATTATGGAAAATTGGAAGAGTTTGATGAAGAAGGTAATCTCATTCCTGATGATGCTGAAGGTGATTCTACCGTTAAAAGAATATACAATAAGAATCTTCCTCTCTATGGCGTTGAATTGCGCTATGGCATGCCAGAGATCAACTATCCATCCTTGTGGAGCGAGCGCATGACGCTCAATGTGATGTGGCAATCCAATAAATTTGGTATTGTTCTTCCAACAAATGGTTGGTCTTCACTTGCAACAGATGTGTTCAGTGCACAACGCAAATTGACACATGCCGGTCTTGGTATTTATGGCTCATTGGATTTCCCAATCAAGCTTGTGAATCAAGGCGGAGTATTTAATTTCAATGGTAGTTATGTATTTGGCCCTGCTGCAAGCAATCCTGTTTCGACACAATTCATGTTTGCCGGTCGCAATGCAACCGGTGACCTTGATTCAGCGTCTTATCGTTCACTCGACTTGAGTTATTTGCCACGCTTCCATGCGCAGGCCCATTACTCATTTGCGGTTGACATTGATAGAACAGCCTTCTTCCGTTTCAAACTTGGCGCAACAATGTATGTCATTCAGCGTTTTGCCGAACTTGAGCAGCAAAATGGAAATGATGAAAATGGTCGTCCTATTTATGAGAAGAAGAATCGTCAAATTGATCAATATTCGTATGATGATCTTTCTACTTTGAATCGTTTTGATCAATTGAAGATTGCCGCGATGAATGGACTTCAGGGTTCAGAAGTTGTTGCGGGTCTTTCCGGACGCATTGAATTCATGAATAGATCACGCACTGTACCTTGGGGAGCTTCCATGCAATTCTTCGACGGATCAATTTCCGGAGATGTTTGGGCGCAAGTTCCTGTCGTAAATGGTTTTGATTTAAGAATTATGGCACAATATTTTCAGGTTGCTTTACGCGATCCTAAGCCATGGGAAGAGCAAACAATTGTACAACCATCATTACAGATGTTGTTCAATTTCTAATTCAGTGCGAAGCAATGGTAATTGCCATTGTTAATTTGAGTGATAACTTACGATATAAATGGTGATGAAAACCATGATCAAACAACGATACTTGCATCTCTTCCTTT
>DBCJ01000010.1:0-10159 GCA_002293005.1 Ignavibacteria bacterium UBA961
TGCAAAGGCATGGACATCGAACGATTCTCGGCTTTGATCTCCGCAACTTCTGTTGAAGTTGTATTCACAGCCGTGGCTTGGAATGCAAATCCTTGTGAAGAAAATTTAGGTAGTCCACCTTTGCCCACAAGCAATCCAATCAAGGGTTCTTTCAATTGATCAATTTCAACGATTACAGAATCCTGAAATGCAATGGTATCAGCCGGAATGAAATCACATGTTAAAGTAAGAGTGGAATTACCCTTCAAAACATATGGTAATGAAGGGAGATTGCGAAGCGTAAATGACATTCCATTCAACACACTGATTGATTTCACGGTCAAGTCATCATCACCTGTATTTCTTATTTGTAAGGAATCTGGAGTTACTGTCTTGATGCGTTTGATATTCCAATCCAGATTTGAAATGGAAGCGCCAAGTGAAAATGCTTCAGTTCGAATGGTGCCGGTAGTGAATGTACAGGTATTGCCAAATCGGACTAAACCATTTTGCTGAACCTTTGCTGATGGAGTAAAGCGATATGTCACTTGTATGCATGTATCACCGGGAATTACCGTACCGGCCACTGGCTCCAAGATGGATAATCCATTTGCATTCGTTATGATTGATTCATCCAAAATGATTGGTGTGCTTGATCGATTGCACAAATAATCAGTAACTATATGATCGACTGATTCTCCTACTTGAATCGAAGGAATTGTTACAGTACTTTGCTTCAATGTCAGAAGTGGTGTGATGACGGTACTAGCACCATCACTTTGATCAGGCGGTGTCATGATTCTTCCATTCAATCGAATGGCTATGTCTTGTTTACCTGCACTTTTGAAAGATGTATCTGGCAAGGTGAGCGTATTGGAAAATGTTCTTACGGTATACATTGTCCCAATAGAATCTTTGGCTGTATCAGCAGGGAAGTGAAGATATCCTTTTGAGATGCTGTCTTTGAGCGCCAAAAACTCACCGCGATTATTGAATGTCAATGTGAATGGTCTTTGACCTACTGCAGTAATGGTTGCGGATCCGCCGGTTTTCATGGGAACAGAGAATTGTCCATCATAGAGTCCACTGAGATAATAATTCCCAAGACTATCCCTTCCAATTGATCTTGCACCGATACTCTTCTGTGAAGCCAAGATTTCTTTGCTCCAATCGATGCTTCCCGAAGTTGTTATTTTTTGTAGTATGATTGAAATCCTTCCGCCATTGACCGAGCGAGTCAACTCGCTTGCAGTATAGATTGCATCATTACTATCCACAAGAACTGCTTTACCGGAAGCTTGAGTATAGGGCAAGAAATTTGCAAAGAATTGCGCGCCGGTTCGAAGCCATAAAACATTGTCATCACGGAATCTACCGAGAAACATGTCTTGTGCGCGGGTGGAGGAAATTTGTTGACCATTCATGGAAAGTTGTTTTTCATAATGACCTGTCACGGCATAAGAAGAAGCTTGTGCATTGGCTGCGATGCCATTGCCTGCTTCACTTCCTGTTCCTGACCCATGAATATTTGCCATGCCTCCTGTTCTTGTCGTTCTTGCGGCAATGCGGAAGAGATATTGTCCATTTGAAGGTGGCCTCCAAGTATGGCTCAAACCTGTTGCGGAATTGCTGAGCAGATTCCAGGTAGTACCATTGTTCATGGAATATTGAAGTCTGACGGTATCGCTTGCATCAACCCCACCCCAAGTGATGAGTATTGAATCACAAGAGCTGAGTGTTTCGCCTCCATTAGGAGAAACAATCACAACTTTTTTTGCGCCTCCGCTTAGCGATACATAATCTGAATTGCATGGATTGCCAAGTAAGCGAAGTCTGCCACTGCGTATATCACGAGGATTTGTTTGTGTGAAACGAATCGTGATCACTCGTGAAGTGCCTGCTTTGAGAATGAATGGAGGCACGCTTCCACCCCAATCCGAGACTCTGAAATTAGCAGGTAATGTGGAATTATCGGCGGTTATCGTCATGTCCGCATTTCTTGCGGTGATGGTAATTTGCTGAGTGGCTTGCTGTCCGGGAGCAATATCCGGAAAAGGAGGCAAGACAGCCTGAGAAAGTTGAATGGAGGCTACTGAAGTTGTTGGCGCTGAATAGGTGAAATTTTGTCTGAGATTCGTAGGTCGATAATTGATTTGAACATTCCGATTGCGACTTGCCTCAGTGCATCCAAAAGGAGCGGTATAGGAAAGCCAGCAATAGGTTGTGGTAGGTCTTTTATTGCCTAGGTCTTTGTAAATATTCACGAGTAAATCTTCGGTATTCGCAATATTGGTCGTTCCACCGGTTTTCTCCGCGATTTCCCGAAGATCCGGACTGGCATCGAATGACAATGCAATTGCATACAAAGTTGCTTTCAATTGATTGAGTTGATTGATGATGCTGGCTTTTGGCGGATCTTGATTGGGCGTTCCATCCGTGAGAAAAACTACTGCTCTGCGTACCCATGAAGGGGTATTTTTCAATAATGCAACGGCACTTTTTTGTGGATCAATCAGAGGATATTCATAATTCGTAGCTCCCAATCCATATTGTATCCCATCTATGGCTTCAATGAGTGGTCTTGCTGTATTTTGAAAATCACTAAGAATATAGGAGATCCCATTGAATGTAATGATTGCACATTGCGTGGTACCATTGAAGACAAGTGAATTAATGAAATTCTTTGCTCCGTTTTTCATCCATTCAAGCTTTGTTCTTCCATTACTCATCCGCTCATTCATTGACTCGCTAATATCAATCACAAGAACAACGCTCACAGATGGATCATTGACAGCGGTGGAGCATTCGACAGACATACTATTATTCATCGGAAGACCATTCTCGTTGACCGTGAAATCGGAAGTTTTGGCATTTGCAAAGATGGTTCCTCCTCCATAGGCACGAATCATGGGGAAATTTTTGGAGTCAATTCCTGTGAATTGTGCAAAGGCAATTGCCGGTAGGAATAAGCAAAGAAAACAATAGAGGAAATATCTCATGAAAATCAGCCATTTATGTAGTCAAAATGCACTGCAAAAATGTCATTTATTTTGCAGTATGCCAATACTCAGGAATAATGAAATGCGGCAATGGATGTTAGAGCAATTGCGGCTGTCTCGGCTCTCAAACGCGAATTACCGAGTCTTATGGAAAGTGTTTGCGGGAATGATCGAAGAATTTCCTGCTCTTCATCGGAAAAACCGCCTTCAGGTCCTATGCAAATGAGTATGGATGAATGCTTCTGTTGTGATTCAGGTAAGGCAGTCAGACCTTTCACATCACCAAGAATCAGTGTTTGATAGTTGTTTTTGACAAGTTCAATATCAGATATTGATTGCAATGGATGTAATCTTGGAAGAATAGATCTTTTGCATTGTTTCATTGCTGAAAGTGCTTTTGATTGAAATCTATCGATATCGATGGATTGCACCTGACTTCTCGAGCTTATGAAAGGGTAAATATCTTGTATGCCGAGTTCAGTTAATTTCTCAATTGCAAATTCCATTCTGTCCTTGGATGATAGAATCGGGAGCATGATTCCGAAAGAAAAGGGAAGTTCATGTGCCATTTCTCTGCATTCAAGAATGGAAACATGAATGGTGTCTTTTGTTAGCTGCCGAATATTACCCTTGGCAAGGATTCCATTACCTGATGAAAGAAGAAGTGAATCGCCTTCTTTCAATCTCAAAACTTTTGCATGCTTTGACTCTTCTTGTGAGAGTGTAATGTCTGTGGAATCAATACATAAATCGGGAGCAAATAGACATTCCATGTATCATCGCTTTGAGAATATGAGTGTTCTTTCTTTTTCATTCAATTTGCGCCAAGTTCCGGGAGCCATATCATTTAAAAGATATGCACCGATTGCTACACGAATCAGTCGTAAAGTGGGATGTCCAATGGCGGCTGTCATTTTTCGAACTTGTCTATTTTTTCCTTCATGTAATTTCAATTCGATCCAAGAATCGGGAATTGTTTTTCTGACTCTGATTGGTGGTATGCGATCTGGATACTTTATATCAATGAGTGAAGCTGAACAAGGAAGAATGGTATATCCTTGTATGCTGAGTGTACCGCTTTGAAGCAATCGTAAATCTTGTTCATCGGGAATCCCCTCTACTTGCACATGATAGATGCGTTCATGTGCATGTTCAGGTAAAAGCAAGCGAGCATTGAGCGATGCCTCATCACTAAGCAAAAGTAATCCTTCTGAATCCGCATCCAATCTGCCGATAGGATAGACATCTTTGGGAAAATCAAATTCAGCGAGTGTTCCATTCTTTGAGCCATCACTCGTGAATTGAGAAATAATGCCATATGGTTTATTGAAAGCTATGAGCATTGTTTATACTTCCTCTTCCGGACCAATTTCACCGCGCATTGGTGGCATTGCTTTTATTCTGCAAAGGGAATCAAATGTACAATGTTCACAAAATGCTTCTTTTTTGTCCTTAACATGAAAATCTGCATCATGTATTGATGCCACATATTCCTGAGAGAGCTTTAGAAGTTCTCCCAATGGTTTTGAAGGCGATCTTTTTTGTTCCGGGTCCAATACCACTTTTGATGTACCATCATGTAAAGAATAATAGATGGCATGACTGAAATTGCATTCATTCAATCGAAATTCTTTATTTAGAAATTGCTCAGCAGCAAGCGCATATAAAGGCATTTGTTGTTCTTTTCCTTTATTGATATCTGCATTTGTTGGCACTTTTTTCCCTGTCTTATAATCGGCTATGATAAAAGACTGCATATCGGGAGAAATCTCTATGCGATCAATTTTCCCTTTGAGCTTCAGTCCATTGCCGAGATCGATTGCCGGAATTGCATCATTCTTATTCCCAAAACCAATTTCAAAGAGAGTCGGTTTGTGTGTGGATGACTTCATGAGATTCCATTCCATTTCAAACCAAATGTCAAGTCTGCCTTTGATTCCTTTTTCTTCATTACCGAAAATGGTCTGCCTTTCCACTTCGATGAATGGATGATCATAATCAATCAATGCAAACTCATTTCGAGCAATGCGATGGAGTTCCGCCTTATACTCTTCTTTTTTATCCAAATCAAATTGAATCGGATGAAGTGCATGCTTGCTCTGCTTAGGGAAGAGTGGAGAGGTGTAAAATTTATGGAGGACATCATGAAAGAAAATACCATTCTCCAATGATGAAATCCATGAAGTGACTGTATCTTCTTCTTTGAGTCGCAATAATCTTTTGGAAAAATAGAGATATGGACATTCAGCATATTCATTCAATTCCGTGATGGAAAAAATATCGCGGTTGAAGACTGCATGCTGTGTGATTGGTTCATGCTTCCTTTGAATCTGATTCTTTGAATTCCATTGCAAGATGATTTCATTCAGTTTTGCATATGATTCATCAGTATTCGCAAGAGCAATATCGACTGATTCTTCTCTTTTTGTGAGATATCTCAAGAATGTGATTCTATCATCTTGCTGATCTGTTTGTTTGCAAATGTCATGTTCTGGATTCATCCCTGTGATGAGCATCAATTCATCGAGAAAATGTGATCTCATGAGTTCTGTCATATCCATGCCCATAGCAGGATATGAAAGAAGAAATGAACGCGGCTTTTCACTTGGTGCATGATGCACGAGCGATAAGTAAAAACTCATCCTTTCTCTTCGTATATGCCTTTCTTCGGAATCGGGTAATTCTCTACCCATAAAGGTATCAACAGTATAAGTCAATGGGGAAGAACCCTCATACATACCACATAGAATGATATTGGAGTATTCCAATTCTCTGATTTGTTCCATTGAAGTGACCGTGATTCCTGTTCCCGGCTTTTCTCGAATTTGAAATTGTGAACCATGTACGATGGATGTAATGCGTTCTACATGCACTTTCATGGAAGAAAGCACATTCGGATTTCTGTGCATCCGCAATACGGCATATTCATCCATCAATTGAAAGAGCATTCGAAGTGCGCGTACATCACGCTCCAGCAATTCAGAAGATGTTTGATGAATGTCAATATTTGCATTCTTCTTTTGATTCATGGAAAGTGATTCAAGCATTTCCATGATACCGCATTTCTTGATGAGTTCTTTGAGATTCAGAATGGCCTGATCAGGAGTAATCATCGATTCCTGAGAGGGGAGAATATCCTGTAAAATCGATAGTACTTCCTCGATCATTGAAATTTCATTTTGTCTTTTATTCAGATTCTTGATTGCATCACGGTCCGGATGCATTTGCATGATGATTTCACGCTCTCTTTCTCGTAATAATCTTCTGTAAGATACTAATGCCCTTTCCCATTCCCTGATTCCTTTGCCACCTTTGATGCGCATTGCTTTGATCACATGATCAAATGCTTCAAGAAGTTTGGGGCTTTTCTTTAATCTTGGAAGCATGATATACGGACTCATGATGATATTCCGTAAATCTTCGATCCTGCAGGAATGCCTTATGATGTCAAAGAGAAGAAAAACTGCCGTGATAACGGGCGATGTCGGAAGTTTTGGTCTATCCGTGATATTCACCGGCAAACCATGTAGTGGAAAGATTTCTCTGAATAATCCTGAATATTGTTCGGGATTACGCATGGCAATGACTATATCACTCAGCGGAACTTGATTGATGCCATGAAGCCATTTCACATAGCGAGCTATTGCATCGACTTCGGCTTGAGGATGCATGCATTCCAGTATCGTGAATGGTTTTTTGAATGAATCCTGCGCAATTGGTCTTCTACCTGAAAAAAGATGATGTCGCAAGTGATCATGCAGTTCTGAATATTCACCATCGTGCGATGTCATTTTATGTGGTTTGAATCCCGTATTTCCAAGTTTGGAAAAAGTCTCGTCAAAGTTGCCAAACAATGGACCATTCTCTGGATCATATTCAAGAAAACACGCAAATGGAGTATGTGATCTTTCGAGTGCATCCAAGAATAACCACTCGGGTTCCGTGAATTCAGAGAATCCATCCATGATGATGATGCCATAATCAAGAATCGAATCAGGACTTTTGTGAATTGTTTCAGTGATGAGGGAAAGTAATGCAGGATAATCCAACAAGTTCTCGCGAGCCAGAATCCTTTCATATTCGGCCAAAATCACAGATAAATCATGAATACGCTTTGTATCATGAATTCCATGCATGGATTTTGGATCAGGTGATTGCAATTCTTGAGAAAGCGCCTCTGCCGTGATACCATCTTTGCGCAAACCATAGAGTAATTCTGCACATTTCTCAATAGTCTGTCTGGATAGATGATCGCTCAGTCCTCTGTAAAATGGAAGATCAACAGTCTCCATTGCTTCTTCGAATAACATGAGTCGATATGCATCGGAAATGATGCGATGAGTCCCCGGCGGAATAATCCTCTCAAAAATACTCTGTGCGAAACGCTCCAATGTATGAATCGGCAAATCAGGAACAGGCCTGAAATGCCGATTGAATAAATCGCGGGTGAGCATTCGATCCAGCATGCGCTTGCGTCTTCCGGTTGGAACGATGAGCGTATACCCTTCGAATGATCCTATTTCAACCAATTCCCCGAGAACGGCATGAAATCTTCCTTCTGTTCCGTGAAGATCATGATACCGATCATTGGCAAAGACATATGACATCTTGAATTAAATACTGTTATTGTGATTGATTGTGTTTTCTTGAGCCTTCAAACATCGTGCCTTGACTCATGGCCAATAACTCTCGCATGGTTTTATGCATGCCTTCGGTGGAGCCATCGAAGAACATGACATTACCTTTTCCATTCTCGGCGATATGTCGCAAGGTTTCATTCCACATCGAGAATAAAATCACGGAAGCATCAGCATCTGCGGAATCCATTTCCTTGATTGCTTCACTCATACCCTTTGCAACTTCTTGTCTGAATAATGCAATACCTTGACCACGCATTTGAGCGGCTTCTTTTTCGGCGGTTGCACTAATCTTGATTGCATTTCCATCAGCTTCGGCTTGTTTGGTTTTGGTGATGAGCAATGCCTGACCTTCATTCTCAGCGGCAGCTTTGAGATTATTGGAAGACACGACTTTTGCCATGGAATCCATGATGATTTGATCAAATGTGATATCATTCATCTGAAGATCAATCAAATGATAGCCCCAAGATTCAAGCGTATTGTCCAATTGGTCTTTCACATGATCAATGATCTCCCTGCGGAGAGATAATATCTCTGATTGTCTTTTGGTTGCAACAAAACTTCTAACAGCGCCTTCAACTGTACGAATGAGTGCCTGCATGAAATTTCGCTCATCAACGAATTTGAAAGCAACATTCAGAATTGTTTCTTCTCTTTGATCAAGTACTGAATAGAGGAGCATCGTTTTGAATTGTACATTCGCTTGATCGATTGTGATCGCTTGAAATTCCAATTCAACCGAACGATTCTGCACGCTGATTCTACGATGAATGGTTTCTAAGATTGGGATTTTGATATTCAGACCGGGTGACATGAGCCTGCGATATTTACCGAATGATGTGACCACTGCAACTGTGCCTTGAGCCACCGTTCTGAGTGACAATAACAGTATGAAAAATAATATAAAGCCAATGACTAATAGCCCTTCCATGATAGGTCTCCTAATGATTGTTAAAACCAACTGCAAAATACAATAATTGACTTGTTTTCAAGCATCAAACAGTGAAGATATGGCAATCAAAATGATGAAAACAATTATCCCCCGAATTGCAATGCATGCAAGCGAGCATAATACCCTTTTTGCTTGAGCAATTCTTGATGTGTACCCATTTCTCGAATGATCCCTTGATGCAAAACAATGATATTATCAGCTTTCTGTATGGTTGACAATCGATGGGCAATCACAATGGATGTTCTATTACTCATTAATGTGTCAAGCGAAGCATTGATGAGTTGTTCTGTTTCTGTATCAATACTCGAGGTTGCTTCATCCAAAATGAGAATGTCTGGATCATATGCAAGAGCGCGACAAAATGAAATGAGTTGTTTCTGTCCAACGGAAAGATTTCCTGCTCTTTCAATCATTTCTGTGTCAAAACTCTGTGGCAATGACTTGATGAATTCAGATGCACCCAATGCTTCAGCCGCTTTTTCTATTTCAGCGCGGGAGATGGAAGGATTGCCAAGAGAAATATTGTCAGCCACCGATCTTGAAAACAGAAAAACATCCTGTAAAACAAGTGCAATATGTGATCGAAGGGAGGATTTCGTGAAACTACGAATGTCTTTCCCATCAATTCGGATTGCACCTGAGTTTGGATCGTAAAATCTGCAGAGGAGATTCACTATGGAACTTTTTCCGGAACCTGTGGCGCCGACAAGGGCAATCATTTGACCTTTCTTGACAGTGAATGTTATATCATGTAGAACGGTTTTGTCGGGTACATATCCAAATGTGACATTATCAAATTCTATTGTTTCATTGAATCCTTTCAATTCTTGAGCATCTTTCTGATCCTGCATCGGAATTGGTGTGTCTAGAATATCATAGATTCGTTCTGCAGCCGCAACAGCACTCTGCAAGGTATTATACTTTTCAGTCAAATCTCTGATAGGCCTGAAAAACATCTCTGCATATTGCGTGAATGCAATGAGCATTCCGAGTGACATCGTGCCTTCGAAAATATGAGATGACGTATACCATAGAATCAGCGCAAGAGCAAGCGCGCTCGTGAATTCAACGACAGGGAAGAATGATGCATAATATGAGATGGTTTTCAATTGAACATTTCGATGCTCAGTATTGATATCGTCAAATTCATTGAACCTTGAAGTTTCTTGAGAGTATAATTGAATGGTTGTGATGCCAGTGATATATTCATTCAAAAAGGCATTGAGTTTGCCGATGAGTCTTCTTGTCTCGCTATACACCACTCGTACTTTTTTTCTGAAAATGATGGTTGCTATGATCAAAATCGGGAGCACGCCGATCGTCACCAATGTGACTTCCCAGCTCGTTGCAAGCATGAAACTGATGATGAAAGCAATGAGTAATATATCGGAAAATATAGTTACCACACCGGAAGTGAACAATTCATTCAGTGCTTCGATATCATTGGTCACACGCGTTACGAGTCTGCCAACCGGCGTTGTGTCATAACTGCGAAGTGATAGAGATTGTATATGATTGAACACTTCCATGCGAACATTATAAAGGACTTTTTGCCCAATTCTTTGAAGCATGATCGAAGTGAAATATTG
>DBCJ01000010.1:10268-11798 GCA_002293005.1 Ignavibacteria bacterium UBA961
GTAAGGAATGGACGCAGAGGAGCCATTCCCGCCGCAATAACGGTAAACAGGAAAACGATGTATAATGAAGCGCGATATGGTTTGACAAAAGCAAGCAATCTGCGGATCAGGGTATAATCCACAGAGCTATATACTTTATCTTCCTGTGAGGTCATTTGATGTGATGTTCGGGATTCAAGAATGCGACAAAATTAGCCATTTTTCAGGTATGAATCGCCATAATCATTGTCCTTTGCCATATGTGAGCGTATTGGGATTGAAAGTTCGCCATGAATGCCAAAATTCCTGATATGCTGGTATTGCTTCTAGTCTTTTGCCGAGTAAAATACCATCGATGCAACGACCTGTTTTATCCCAGAGAGTTTGCGAACCATCATCATAGAATTGATCATTTCCAATGGATCTTGGATTGATGATGATGCTATCGATAGTTCGATTCCACACATTGAATGTGGCATTGTCTGATAGAATATTCACTATGATGGGAGTGCCATTTACATTGTCTGCAATAAATCGTTTATTCTTTGTGAAATTCCAATCATATGCTTTTGTCACTTTGCCGATACGAATGCCGATTACCCATGATTTTTCTTTCCAGGAATCTTGACTTGTCCCAACAAGTTTGCTTTGTATGATGCCTTTATCATAACCTGATAATCCGGCATAATCTTTTGAAAATGACATATCCGGCAACATAACCACGGATTTCGGAAAGCGTCTTTTCCATTCTTTGAGAGATTTTTGATAGATGGGATATTCTTTTAGTGTCATTCCTTTTCTCGGACCCGTCACAGCTTCACCTGTGGCTTGTCTCCACCATGAACCGGTTGTTTTATCTTCAAACATCGCATTGAAATGGTCCATGCCTACAAGTCTGAATGCTTCATTTGTTCCATCAATGATTGGATCCCAGATTCTACCTGTTCTGCATACCGTACAATAGGTGATCATCACCGGAACTCCACCAATAGAATCTCTGATCTGATGATGGTAACCGACAATATTCATTGGATATGCTTTTGCCTCACCATTGATTTCGGTACCAATCACAATCATGGATTGATCGAGTGATGAATTGGAAACAGGGATATGACTAATGCTTCGAGGTTGTAGGAACATAGAGTCGGCACTCATCACATTACTGGTCAAATAATACAAAGCACCGGGCAGTAAAAAGGGAAGTATAAGTAGAGTTTTCTTGATCCAAGAAGCATGATCAAGATACAGCTTCACATATCCAAACACGGCAAGCATTAGAAATGGGATGATGAGATACCAATACCAAACATGCAAAGTATATCCAATATCAATGGTCTCAGCATGCTGACTCCCCGGAAAAGGCATGATGAAATATACACTCAGTATCATGATGATACTTGCAAAAACACAACCCATAATCGTAGATAAAATTGCCATGATAAATCCCAAATAATGATTACGAATATACAAATCTTCCATTAAGCCCCATCGGGGCGCCATCCCAATAACCCCACCCCTCGGCTTCACTCAGGGTGCAATCAACAAGCCCCA
>DBCJ01000081.1:0-4579 GCA_002293005.1 Ignavibacteria bacterium UBA961
CTTCTTTGGTGATTAATGTTCTACTATTTGCTGTATCAGGTAAATAGACAATTCCAACTTGTTCATCTGTATCAGTGATCTTTTTATATGCTTCAAGAAAATGCGGGGTGAATTCATTGATGAATTGAGCTCTAAGTGAAGCAAGCGTGGATCCCGCATCCATCATTTGATCGGTCATGATATCAAGCAAAGCTTCATCCGGCTTTTGACCATACATTTTCGCTTTTTGCAATAGTGCATTTCTCTGTTTGATGATTTTCTTGAGATTGATTGCTGATTCCACATATACATACTTCGCCTGGGAGAGCAGTGCATCCATGAATCTTCTACGATCATCCGGCGAACCAAATGTAATTTCTTTGAAATCCGGAGAAAGAATAATCAGTGGCAGTTCGCCAAGAATGTCTTTCGGATTCATCCTGTCCCCGATGCTTGAATTAATGAGTTTTCTTTGACCATCAACATAGCGTACGCCCACTTTATACGGAATCCCAAGATCTGATACTGCCTGTAAAGAGACTGTATACGATTCCTTGCCATGCTTGATCAAATCACTATCCGTACCGGGCAAGAATGTCTTCGACAATCCACATATCGAAATTGCCTCGAGAATCGTGGTTTTGCCCGCTCCATTCAATCCGCTTATGATATTCAAAGAAGGCGAGCATATAAGCTCGCTATGCTCATGATTACGGAGATGTTCGACGATGATGGATTTTACATACATGGTAGATTCGCTATTGATGTGTGCAAAATACGGACTTCAACAAGCCAAAGGAAATTTCTTTGTTCATGCTTCGTCAATTAGCCGGTTTCAATAAATACAGGTAAGAATATGAACAGGAATTGCGAGGTGCAATCATGAATCTTCAAAAGTTCACATTGAAGTCTCAAGAAGCATTGCAAACAGCACAAGAAATTGCACATGGTTATGGCAATCAGTCCATAGAGCCAATCCATTTGCTTGCGGCATTGATTCAGGATTCAGCAGGGATTGTCCCACCTATGCTCATGAAAATCGGGGCGAATGTCAATCATCTCAAGATCAAGCTGAATGAGCAAATGACTGCATTACCCAAAGTGTCGGGCTCCACTGGCAATTATGTTTCTCAGGATTTGAATGCAATTCTTGAAAAAGCGTTGCAAGAAGCCAAATCCATGAATGATGAATATGCAAGCGTTGAGCATCTACTCATTTCCTGTACGGAAGTGAAATCTTCAGCATCGCAATTACTCAATGATCAAGGAATCAATCGTGACACGATCAAGAAGATTCTTTCTGAAACTCGTGGTAATCAAAGAGTGACAGATCAGAATCCCGAAGACAAGTATCAAGCTCTTCAGAAATATGGTCGCATTCTAAATGATGAAGCGCGAAAAGGCAAGATAGATCCCGTCATTGGCCGAGAAGATGAAATTCGTAGAATTCTTCAGGTGCTTTCACGCAGAACAAAAAACAATCCGGTGATCATAGGTGAACCGGGTGTTGGGAAGACGGCAATCGTTGAAGGAATCGCGCAAAGAATCGTCAGTGGCGATGTACCGGAAACATTACGCTCAAAAACAATTGTCTCACTTGATCTCGGCGCTCTTGTTGCAGGAACGAGTTTTCGGGGTCAATTCGAGGAAAGACTCAAAGCAATCGTTCAGCAAGTGACAGATTCCGATGGTGAAATCATTCTCTTCATAGATGAATTGCATACTTTGATCGGAGCGGGAGCAACGGGTGGTTCGATGGATGCGGCGAATATTCTCAAACCCGCACTTGCGCGTGGTGATTTGCGATGCATCGGTGCCACCACATTGGATGAATATCAGAAATACATTGAGAAAGATCCAGCGCTTGAGCGTCGTTTCCAAAAAGTATTGGTGGATGAACCCACGGTCGATGACACGATTTCTATTTTGCGTGGTTTGAAAGAACGCTATGAAGTGCATCATGGCGTGCGAATCAAAGATTCTGCAATCGTGGCCGCTGCCCAATTGTCTTCACGATATATCACGGATCGTTTTCTACCCGACAAAGCAATTGATTTGGTGGATGAAGCCGCCAGCAAATTGCGCATTGAAATAGATTCAATGCCGGAAGAACTCGACAATCTCGATAGAAAAATCAGACAACTTGAAATTGAAAAACAAGCTCTGCTTCGAGAAATTGAATCACAGGAATAAATGTAATTTGGCGATATCATGGATTCAATCGGCATTGGGTCCAAGTATCGCCATTCTTTTCATAAACGATGCGATCATGCAGGCGACCGATTCTTCCCTGCCAAAACTCAATGGTTGATGGTGTAATCGCATATCCACCCCAAAAATCAGGCATTGGGATTTCCTCTTGATCTTTGAAGCGCTCCTCCATTTCTTTGAAGCGCGATTCAAGTTCTTCACGATTGGCAATGATTGCGCTTTGTTGGGATGCCCATGCACCCAATTGACTTTCCCTGGGACGCGACTTGAAATATGCTCTGCTATCTTCGGGTGAAATGCGAGAAGCAATTCCTTCAATGCGTACTTGCCTTTCTGCTTCAAGCCAAAGAAATAGCAAAGATACAGAAGGATTTTGCGCAATTTCAACTGCTTTTCTACTTTCATAATTCGTGAAGAATACAAAAGCTTCAGCTTCAATTCCTTTGAGAAGCACTGTTCGAGAAGACGGTTTTCCATCTTGCGAAACCGTAGAAAGAATCATCGCATTCGGTTCAATGATTCCCATTGGTCCTGCTTGAATGAACCACTCGGAAAACAATTGCATTGGATTTCCGGGAATGGTCGATTCAATCAAATCACCGCGCTTATATTCTTTGCGCAAAGAGGCTATGTCGTCCAATGGAATCATTGTCATTTGAGTGCTTTCACAATAGTGTTCACATTATGTTTGATTATACCGATATATGTCCCGGCATTTGTATTTGAAGCATCGAGTGCATCGGCATACAGATTGCCTCCGATGTTCACCGAGCCGCCGCGGGATGTGACATTCAGCATCAATGCTTCCATTGACCTTGGTGCGATGGACATTTCAACAAAAATTGATCGGATTTTTTTTTGGAGAATCAAATTACCAATGCTCATGAGATCATTCATTCCGAAATCACTGAGTGTTGACATGCCTTGTAGACCAACCACTTTGATTTCATATGCATCACCGAAATATCCGAAGGCATCATGTGCGGTGATGAGATAACGCCTTTGTTCCGGAATGGTTGTAATCAAAGAATCGGTCCATGAATGTAGCTTCTTAAGTTTTCTTGCATATTCATCCGCTTTTTCTTTGCTTGATTGCGATTCAGCGGGATAATACTGTGCAATCGTCTTCAAAGTTCCCTGAAGAGCATCATTCCACAATTGGACATCGAACCAAAGATGCGGGTCATGAGCTCCATCGATTAAGCGAAGAGCATGTTCGGGCAAATGATCGGACATTGCAATGACTTTCTTTTTGGCAGATAGTTTTGCGAGCACTTCGCTCATCTTGCCCTCAAGATGCAAGCCATTGTATATGATGATATCGGCATTCAAAAGGAGTGAAATGTCGCCCGCGGTGGCTTTAT
This sequence comes from Ignavibacteria bacterium UBA961, assembly GCA_002293005.1. Taxonomy (GTDB): domain Bacteria; phylum Bacteroidota; class Ignavibacteria; order Kapaibacteriales; family UBA961; genus UBA961. Next base: position 3,555 of record DBCJ01000081.1, read on the forward strand.
ACAAATGAGGATCGACACCCGGTTTCATGAGTACATGAATCACGAAATTTGAATCGAGCGAGGATTGCAATACGTCACCAATTATTCCCGTGGTAGCCACAATATGAATCTTCCCATCAACATTGTGCTTCTCGCAACCTGTACCATACAAGCCGAGAAGGAATGTGCAAAGAATGAATATTCCGGAGAAAATCTGATTCATAGAGTATTTCACATTGATTTCTTGGACAAAAATATCACTATTTATCAATGATAAGCCCGTGATTCCGTAAAAGTCCGGATGCAGACAAGGGAGTTTTGTAAATTTGCATCACTTCATTTTGAGACTCAAAACTGAGAATGACAAGTAAAAGACCCATAATGCCCATTATCTTATCCATTGTTTTAGCATTGGGTTTATGGGGTTATGTGAGTTTGACTACTCCGTCAACAGTATATGTCACCTATCCGCTCATCATTGATTTACCTGAAGAGCGCTCACTTGAGATAGAACCACCGGGCTCAATATCGGTGAAACTACGCACATCGGGATGGCAATTACTCTATTTGCAGTATTTCAGTTCGGGTAAGGAATGTCGAATAGATTTGGCCAAAGCAAAAGTTGCTCCGGATGGAATCGTTGAATTGACAAAGTCCGATATTTTGCAGGGAATCAATCCATCCGTGAGTTTGGAAAAAGTCGTGGAATTATTACCGGAAAGCATCATGCTCAAAACAGGCATGTTGTTTAGACAAAGCGTACCTGTGCAATCTCGAGTATCCATCAATCCAGCTGAGGGATATATGTTGATCGGGAAAGTAAAGATTGAACCAGACAGCATAGTGTTGCGTGGCAATGGATCCATCATCCCTACACTCAGATCATGGGCTACGAATACATTGTCATTCAATGATTTGACCGGACCATTTTCCTTCACCGTTCCACTTCAAGATTCACTTCCCAATCTTGTGACAAGTGCAATCAAAGAAGTGACCATTTCCGGCGATATTCAACAAATAGCTGAAATCACGATTGATGATGTGCC
>DBCJ01000081.1:4665-11619 GCA_002293005.1 Ignavibacteria bacterium UBA961
GAAGACTTGCTTCTCTCAGCCCCGATGATATCAAAGCAATTGTGTATTATCCTCAATTGATTGAGGATTCAACAGGATTCATCATTCCAACTTTTGTCGTTCCCGCAGGAATCACCGTGATTGGAACAAATCCTAAAACTGTAAAACATCGACTCATTATTTATCCTAAACCCTGATATGTTATATCCCGAACATCTTTTGGATGAAATACGCCAACGCACCGATATCGTTGATCTCATCAGCGAGTCCGTGCAATTAAAGCGTTCGGGCAAAGGATATCTCGGACTCTGTCCATTCCATCCGGATAAAAAACCATCGATGAATGTGAATGCTGAATTAGGCATTTTTAAATGTTTTTCTTGCGGCAAGGGCGGGAATGCATTTCATTTTTTGATGAACAAGCTGGGACTCTCTTTCCCCGAAGCCATACGCATGCTTGCAGATCGAGCAGGTGTTCCACTGCCGGAAGATGAAGTAAAAGATCCGGAAGCATTAGCAAGACATGCGAGAAAAGAAGCGGCGTATTTAATCATGCAAAAAGCCGAGACATATTATCGCGAACAGTTGAAGCAGTTTTCCGGTCAACAGACCTATGCATATTTCATGCGCAGAGGATTTGATGATGATATTCAGGAATTATTCGGTCTTGGATTTTCACCGGATTCGTGGACGCAGACATTACAATTTTTGACATCATCCGGCTTTTCTGATCAAGCCATGGAAGATGCGGGATTGATTTTACGAAGAGAAAAAGACAATTCACCATATGATCGATTCCGTGGAAGAGCAATGTTTCCCGTACATGATCATTTGGGGAAAGTTGTTGGTTTTGGCGCAAGACGCATGGTGGAAGATGATGCACAACCGAAGTATATCAATTCACCTCAATCCTTGATTTATGATAAGAGTCGAATTTTATATGGACTCGCGCAAGCCAAGTCATCGATTCGATCACTCGGTTATGCTATTTTAACAGAAGGATATGCCGATACGATTTCCTTGGTGCAAGCAGGTTTCAGCAATACGGTTGCGAGTAGCGGAACAGCACTGACCACAGAACAATTGCAATTATTGTCACGCTATTCCAAGAAACTCTATATCGTCTATGATGGCGATGCCGCTGGCGAGCAAGCCGCTTTGCGTGGGATCGACCTGGCAATCGAGCAAGGTTTTGATGTTCGATTGATTGCGCTTCCGGAAGGTGAAGATCCTGATAGTTTTGTACGAAACCGTGGACCCGAATCTTTCCGTCGAGCAATCGAATTGGCAATGACCATCATTCAATTCAAGATTGAATCATTCAGAAAGCAAGGATTGCTGAACAGTCCTGCGGAAAAAGCACAAGCCATTCGATCATTGATTGAAACGGTTGCAAAAATTCCCGATATCTTGCAGCATGATTTTTACATTCAGCAAATCTCAGATACTTTGCATTTGAGTTATGGACAAATTTCACATCTCTATGATGAATTGAGAAAAGCATCATTGCCATCAATTAATGCAAATAGGAATGCTTTTGCCATACAGAAAAAAGCAATCCAGCAAACTGATGTTCCTCAAGCAACAAAGAACATTGATCTACTTCAAATCAGTGTTCTGCCGGAAGAAAAAGAGATCTTGCATTTGGCCTTGACACATGAGCCATCACTTCGTGCATTATGCATCAAATTGAATATCACAAAACAAGCTTTCATTTCTGAAGCGGCAGGAAAACTCTATGATGAAATCATCCTTGCTTATACACAGCATGGAAGCAGGCCGGTGCATATTGTATTGTCCGAAAGAAATGATCTCGAAGAAACAGTCCGAGAATTGCTCATGGACATTCTCTTCGGAAAAGTTATAGCGAGTCCAAAATGGAAAGAGTTCAATGTAAAATTCCCCGAGAATATTGAAGAAAGACTCCTCGTGGAAGCTCTTGCATCATTGCGATTAAAGCATCTTGACATTGAACTCAATGCACTTCGAAGACAATTGCAATCAGGATTGAATCAAGAAGATGAAATGAAAATTGTTTCAATGATTCAAACATTAATGCAAGAAAGACATGATATACCTCTCAAGTTTCATACATCAAAATTATAATGCAATGAGAAATTCCCTTTGTACATTCCTTATGCTGCTTAGTCTGCATATTCTCCAGGCAAATGAATCCACTGTTTCATTGCCGACCATCTCAATGTCTCGGGCCAAAATGCATATCAATATGCTTGCTTCCGATGAAATGAGAGGAAGAAATACGCCAAGCCCTGAATTGGAAAAAGCGGCATCATATATCGCAGATCAATTCAAACAATTGGGGGTATTGCCAATCAATGGTTCTTATTATCATACATATACTTTGGAAAGACTTCATTTGGATAAGCCGACAACATTCATTGTGAAGAAAGGCAATGGCATTTCCGAGATGGCACTGAAAGATGACTTCATTCCTTTTGAGTATTCAGGTTCATCCATCGTTGAATATGCGCAACTCGCCTTTGCTGGATATGGAATCACGGCACCTGAGTACAAATACGACGATTATAAAGATCTTGATGTCAAAGGAAAAGTTGTCATCATACTTCGTGGTGAACCACAAATGGATAATGATAGCAGTGTTTTTGAAGGCAAAAGATTCACGAAGTATTCCCGTATGCAATCCAAACTCAAAACTGCAGTTGCGAAAGGTGCGGTTGGCGTGATTGTATTGTCAGGTCCTTCCAATGCATTAAAAATCAGACCCACCGGATTTCCTTGGCCATCGCTCTATCCAAATATTCCGGCAGATGCACTACCACTTTCACGAAAGAATGCAGATAGTCCGAATATTCCTGTCATCAGTGCGGGCGAACGATTCGTAGAAATGGCATTTGGAGCTATTGACACGCTGAAAGCTTGGCAAAAAAACATTGATTCATTGATGATCAATCAATCCAGAGTGATTGCAAATGCTGAAATACTTTCTTTGCAAACAACTCTTCGCTCTGAAAAAGTGGAAGTAAAAAATGTGATGGGCATGATTAAGGGTAGTGAATTTCCGGATGAATATGTGGTCATTGGAGCGCATTATGATCATGTCGGACATTCCAGACCAAATGATCCCGCGAAAGATTCAATTTTCAATGGAGCCGATGATAATGCAAGTGGAACAACAGGAATTCTTCTCTCCGCGGAAGCAATTGCCAATGCCCCTTCAAAACCAAAGCGTTCAATTGTTTTTGTTGGATTTTCAGGTGAAGAAAAAGGTTTGCTTGGTTCCAAAGCTTTTGCGGACAATCCACCGCTTCCAATCAAGAATTGTGTAGCAATGCTCAATATGGACATGATTGGTCGTTCGGTGAATGACACTTTGTATATCGGAGGAAATACCCGATGTAAAGAATTGGCTGATTTGAATGCCGAAGTGAATCGTACATTGTTTGATTCGGATACATTCAATTTGTCATATACAATCGAACAATATTTCTTCAGAAGCGATCAGGCAAGTTTTGCGATGAAGAGAATTCCGGTATTGTTTTACTATACAGGTGAGCATGAAGATTATCACAAGGTAAGCGATGAAATCAGCAAATTGAATATGGATAATTTGGTGAAGATTGCCACGCTCTGTTCTCATACCGCTTGGTCAACAGCAGAACTTCCAATGAGACTTCCCTTTACGCCACTTCCGGGAGATGATCTTTCAGATTAATAGTTGATTCCCAATTCTTCAAGCGCTTGTATCGCCTCATCAGCAAGATAAAATGATCCCGTAATCAATACGGGATTATTTTTTTGTATGGCAGACTTCACGGCTTTTGCAACTGATTCATGTTCCATGGCATCGATGGATTGAGCATGAGCCATTTCGCACAGTTCATGAGCGGACATTGCTCTATCGATATTGGGTGTACAACAATGTAATGTCTTGCCCAATGTCGCAAGTATATCCAGCATCTCATTAATAGGTTTGTCTTTCATTACCCCGAATACAATTTCCCATGAATGATTCGGATAATCACAAGAAGCAAGAGTTTCCTGCAAGCGCTTCAGACATGCAGTATTGTGACCAACATCAAGCACAATCAGTGGTGATTCACTCACATATTGTATTCTTCCCTTCACGCCTGTCAAATTCATGCAATCACCAATACCCTTTCTGATTGCATGTTCAGGAATATCGAAATGATTCTGCAAAGTCTTCACCGTGAGTAGAGCAGTGAGGATATTTCTTGCTTGATGAACACCAACGCGATCGGCTGATATTTGTGACATTTGTCTATCACCAATCATGCAATCAAGTGTCATCGTGAGATTCGGATGCATTTCAAGATTCGCATAAGAGCAAGTGTCATTCACCACGAATACTTCACCTGTATTCTTTTGTACTGCATGTGCTTTGAAGCAATCAATCAATACATCTCTTTCTTCACCGATGATGACAGGACTACCCTGCTTGAAAATCCCAGCTTTTTCACCGGCTATCGTGATCAAATCATTTCCGAGATATTCCATATGATCGAAATCGATCGAAGTGATCACAGTCGCAATCGGATTTATCATCACATTCGTGGCATCGAGTCTGCCTCCCATACCGGTCTCGATGATGGCCACATCAACCTTTTCTTTGGCAAAATATGCGAATGCCATTGCGGTTGTGACTTCAAAAAAAGTAGTATGTTCACGCTCAATTTCAGGCATCATGACATGAGCAAGATGTGCGATGTCAGCATCGCTGATCATCTCACCATTGATACGAATTCTCTCATTGAATTGTCGTAGATGCGGCGAAGTGTATAATCCCACACGATACCCTGCTGACTGAAGGATTCCCGCCAAAAGTGAGCATACGGAACCTTTGCCATTTGTTCCCGCAACATGAATGCATCGCAGTGAAGTTTGTGGATTTCCGAGAAATTCCAGGAGCGATTCAATGCGTTCCAGCCCGGGCTTGATGCCGAAGCGATGCAAAGAAAAGAGATAATCCAATAATTCTTTCAATTGTGCAGATGAGGAGGAATCAGCCATGGTTATGCTCATTTACCGTTCAGGGGAAGACAAGTCCGTATATTTGCCAAGAAAAAAAGCCGAAACACAAGAAGTATTTCGGCTTTGGAGCCAACTATCGGACTTGAACCGATGACCTGCTGATTACAAGTCAGCTGCTCTACCAGCTGAGCTAAGTTGGCTTTTTCTCTCAAAAAAGAGAGTGCGAATTTAGAGAATTTTTTACTTCAAGCAAATATTTTTTTCTGCCTCATGTATTTGGACCATCACACACATATCTCAGGATCACCGAGCAATGCTTCTGAAATCATGAGAATATTCTCCATAGATGCTTCAAATTTCGAGGACTTGGGGAAAATTTCAGATATCAAATCAATGGGTCATGCATGTACCATCGGACTTCATCCGATGTCATTCAATGCCATGACATTCGAGAATGTGTCACGTATCATTCATCAATATCGTGATGATATTCTCGGTATCGGAGAATGTGGTTTGGACACAAGAATAGCCGTTCCGAGACAAAATCAGATTGAACTATTCACTGCACATGCTGAATTGGCAATGGAAATGCACCTTCCTTTGATCATCCATTGCGTGCGTTCTTATGATGACATCGTACTTTTGCATCAAAGACTCAAGCCAAGCACTCCATGGATCATCCATGGATTTAATCGTACTGAAAACATTGCCAGCAAACTGCTCGATCAAGGAATCTTTTTGAGCATCGGAAAGGAACTATTGGATCCAAAACATCCGATATCTACTTTTTTCAAAAAAATCGCAGAATATCCCTTCTTTTTAGAAACGGATGGCAAGGATATTGCGATACAAACACTCTATCAACAAGCTTCGAACATGCTCGATATGAGCATTGAAGCGATTTCAACAAATATTGCATCACATGCTCAGCAAGTCTATGGAAGAATCTAAAGCAACAGTACCACATTGGAATAGTAGAACCGCATTGCTCTATGGAGATGATAAAATCTCTTCATTGCAGGAAAAACATGTATTGGTCATAGGTCTTGGAGGCGTAGGTTCATTTGCCGCGGAATTTCTCGTGAGGGGCGGAATCGGCGCATTGACTATTGTCGATGGTGACACCGTGGACACCACAAATAGAAATCGACAATTGCCTGCGCTCATTTCCACAAATGGTGAATGGAAGGCCGATGTGATGGCAAAGCGTCTGCTTGATATCAATCCAGATTTGAAATTGACCGTTCACAAGACTTTCATTGAAAAAGACATCACCGATGAATTGCTGGAAGTGCAGTATGATTATGTGGTTGATTGCATCGATACCGTTGCTCCGAAAGTGAGTTTACTCAAAAAAGCTCATGCAAAAGGATATCCTATCGTGAGTTCCATGGGAGCCGGCGGAAAAACCGATCCAGCAATGATTGAAATCAATGATATCAGTAAAGTGCATCATTGCAAACTTGCTCGATATGTTAAGAAAAGACTTCATCGCAGTGATATCCGCAAAGGAATCATTGCCGTGTTTTCACCTGAAGAAGTTTCTGAAAAAGCATTGGCTTTGACGGAGAACACACAAAACAAAGTTTCCTATTATGGAACAATTTCCTATATCCCGGCATCATTTGGCGCCTTTTGTGCATCCGTTGTTTTGAGAGATCTCATGGATGCACTGCCACTGAAAAAACACAAATGAAATTATCATCGATAAGCATTGAAAGACCTGTATTAAGTATCGTGTTGTCGATAGTCATCGTACTCTTCGGCATCATCGGTTATACATATCTCGGCATCAGGGAATTCCCTGCCGTGGATCCACCGATCATTACCGTGAATGCGGCATATCCCGGTGCAAATGCTGATGTGATCGAATCCAAGATCACGGAGGTATTAGAAGAATCACTCAATGGTATTGCAGGCATTACATCACTGACATCGATCAGTCGTGATGGAGCAAGCACAATCACGGTTGAATTCTCTCTCAATAGTGATCTCGAAACATCG
>DBCJ01000031.1:0-969 GCA_002293005.1 Ignavibacteria bacterium UBA961
ACTATGATATTTGTCATGCGATGGATCCACTTTACTATATTGCATGAGTCAAAAGGAGATATCATTCATGCTCATTACAATAGTACAATCTTTACCGAAATATGCAGACACTGCATCTAACCTAGATTTCATACATAGAACAATCGACACCGTTGAAGCAGATCTTTTGGTATTTCCAGAACTTGCCACGAGTGGATATTTCTTTACGGAGAAGTCGCACATCTTGCCGCATGCATTAACATGGAATGAATCGATCGAGTTAAAAGATATTCAAGAGAAAGCCACGAAGTCCGATACAGTAATAGTAATTGGATTTCCTGAAAAAGAAGGGGACTTACTCTATAATTCTGCTGGCATATTCATGCCTGATGCTACCAAATCAAGAGTGTATCGTAAAACACATCTCTTTTATAAAGAGCATCTCATTTTTGAACAGGGAAATACAGGATTCTTTTGTGTGCATGATGTCAAACATGATTGTAAGATCGGCATCATGATTTGTTATGATTGGCGATTCCCCGAAGCCGCAAGAACTCTTGCGCTTCAAGGAGCTGATATAATAGTATGTCCTTCAAATCTCGTCACCACACTTTCCGGTAAAGTCTTCCCCGCACGAGCTATTGAAAATAGAGTCTATGTTGCAGTCGCAAATCGCGCTGGAGAAGAATCACTTGACGGCGAAACATTGCTCTTCCGAGGAGAATCCGCAATCTATGACTATCTCGGCGAGCGCATTGGAATGGCATCATTCGGCAATGAAGAAATCATTCATGCTGAAATCAATCCCCAAGAAACACGCAATAAAGCATTCAATTCGGTGAATGATATTTTCAAAGATAGAAAACCCGAAATGTATTATGATTGATTAGATGGAGCGACATCATAATAACACGCCGCCATCGCACCCCCGCCTACGGGCACCCCGAGCGAAGCCGAGGAGTGTATCCCGAGCGATGCCGAGGGGTGGCG
>DBCJ01000031.1:1102-4469 GCA_002293005.1 Ignavibacteria bacterium UBA961
CATTGGAGTTCTCGTCTCGACTTCGCTCGACGAACAGTTCATGAGCAATGTCGACTGCTCAATGCGTGAAGTCGAGGAGAATAATCCCAATAGCCCCAGAGGGGCGGTATCATACTTAGACTATCATGGATAACAAGCACAAAAAAAGGGAAGCATCATGATGCTTCCCTTTGATTTTTGTTGATCGATATCATTGACCAAAGCTATATCTCGGACCACCTGAATTGAAAATTGCACGCATACGGTTTTTTTGTTCGATCGTGAACATATACATGCATGCATCATTGGTATAGTCCATATAGTTCATCGTCATTTCAACTGGAGAACCGGAACAAGTACTATAATGAGGGAATGTTGGGCATCCATAATTAGCTGTATTATGACTTGGCGTATCACTTACCAAATCACTTCCACATGTTGCATCACCCCAGATATGACGAAGATTCATCCAATGTCCCACCTCATGAGTTGCAGTTCTTCCTTTATTATACGGTGCTTGTACTGTTCCAATATTACCGAATGCATTATCATCAACAACAATGCCATCTGTACTTGAATTGCCACCAGGGAATTGTGCATAGCCTAAAATTCCACCACTTATATTACAAACCCAAATATTGAGTTTGGTTGTGGGTAAAGTTGGATTCAGTCCACCCTTTGAAGTTCTTTTGACAGAGTTATCAATTCTCCAACTACTCTTTGTGGTCGCCTTTCGATTAATGGTTTCAAGTACAAAAACAATCTTTGTATTACCTGATCTTACAGATTGAAACTGTGCAGGTGTTTGATTATAATCAGAATTTAATGCCTGAAAATCTTTATTTAGTACATCAATCTGCGACTGAATTTGTGCTGCTGAAATATTTTGTGCAGAGGTTTTGTATAATACATTGACAACTATCGGAATCACTATGCTATCACCTGAACGATATAATGCTCTAGGAGATTTGTCATTTAATATACTTTGTGTGAAATCTTCAATTTGTTGCATTCTATAGGCAAGCATTGGATCTGCCAATAATTGCTCTTGTAAATGTTCATGTGAATAGCATCTTCGTACTTCTGTGATTTCGTCTTCATTCATGATGACTGAATTTTCAATAGTATTCTCTGAGCATCCCCAGAGACCGAATAAGAGTGTAAAAAGCAGTGCGTATTTCATGACTTAGTCCTGAATAGTATGATATTGAGCAAAAATAGTAAAATACTCGAGCGAGAGAATCATTGATATCATTATTCATCATTTCATTCCACTATATATTCGGAACGAAGTCGAGGAGTATTCCCCGAGCTAAGCCGAGGAGTGTACCCCGAGCGATGCCGAGGGGTGGAGGCGTATGTGTCCCCATTGGAGTTCTCGTCTCGGCTTCGCTCGACGAACAGTTTATGGACGAAGCCGAGGAGTGTACACCGAGCGATGCCGAGGGGTGGAGGCGTATGTGTCCCCATTGGAGTTCTCGTCTCGGCTTCGCTCTACGAACAGTTTATGGACGAAGCCGAGGAGTGTACACCGAGCGAAGTCGAGGGGTGGAGGTATAAACATTGGAGTTCTCGTCTCGGCTTCGCTCGACGAACAGTTTATGAGCGATCCAGAGGAACATTACTTCAACATCTCTTCCACCGCCACGCGTATCTGCTTATCAATTCCATTCGCATAATCTTCTGGTAGATTCATGACTTTGATATCTGGTTCGAGTTGATTATTCTCGAGATATTTTCCATCATTGCCGATTGTACCAACTTGTGGAATACCGAAATAGATTGTGGGATCGATTTGTGTTTCCCACCATACTGCTGTTGCAGTTCCGGGAACGGGCATGCCGATGAGCGGACCGATATTTAATTGCTTATATGTCCAAGGGAAAAAATGTGCATCGGAATAATTGCTTTCATTCATCAATACAACTGATTTTCTCTGCCATTTGTTTTGTGGTTCAGAACCAATCAATTGTCCGCGGGGAACGAGCTTCACATATTGTTTTCCGGAGAGCAAGGTTGCAAGATCATCATGCAACCAACCACCACCATTGAAACGCGTATCGATGATGATTCCAACTTTGTCTGCATGTCTTCCGAGCACTTCGGAATATGCTTCGCGGAAACTTTCACTATTCATTCCGCGCACATGAACATAACCAACTTTACCTTTGGAAAGTGAATCAACCATTTTTCGACAATTCAATACCCATCTGCGATAGAGCAATTCTTCCTGCATGCCGAATGAAATTGCTTTTATGCTTTCATCGAAGCGTTTATTCTTCTCAGGATCGAATACTGAAATCAATACTGTTTTATCCGCTTTACGATTCATCATCATATCAAGATTGGACAAACTAATCGGCATGCCATCAATCTTCTCAATGATCATTCCCGGCTTATAGATTTTCTTTGGATGATCCAGAGGTGATTTCGCAATGATTTCAAGAATCTTGATACCCGGTCCTTGATACTGTTCATCCCAGAATGCACCAAACACAGCAGTTTGATCACGAATCTCATCTGAATATTGCGCTCTATAGCCACTTCCCGTATGTGATGCATTCAATTCACCCAATAATTCACTGAGCAATTCCGCAAAATCATAATTATTGTCGATGGAAGATAAGAATGGCTCATAAGCCTCGCGATAAAAATTCCAATCCACACCATGCAGATCTGTCACATAAAATTTCTCGCGTGCCTGTCTCCAAGAATGATCAAACATATATGCTCTTTCAGCCGGTGCATTTAGTTCCATCTCCGCTTTGAATGCAATCGCTTTCTGATTTCCATTGCTCGTATCAATGCGAGTGATCTTTCCATCGGAAATCACATATAGAAATCGACCATCCGGACTCTGTTCCAGTGCTCCGGAACCCGCTCCCAATTTGGCGAGGAGTTTGGTTTCTTTTTCACGGAATTTTTGCACCCAGATATCATATCCCTTTTCAAAACGAGATAGATAATAGAGTCTTTCACCATCGGGTGACAAAACATAATCCGCAAGGTTCGAAGAGTGAATCGTGAATCGCATCGTGCGTTCTTCCAATCTGTCAAAATCAATTGTGATTGGTTCAGAAACTTCAACACTTACATTACCTTTTTTTCTCTCCTTTTCAAGTGAGTCCCTCTTTCTTTGTTCATCAAAAGACAATTCCTCATCCTTCTCTCTCATCTTCAATAATTCAAATTCATCTTTGCTGAGTTTGAATCGTTCGAATGCTTCTTGCGTGAGAAATGTACCATAGACATCACTTTCGGCACCCCAAGAGCCATGACTTCTGAATCCGGATTTATCACTAGAATAAATAAAGAGCTTTCCATTTTTGGACCATTTGGGCTGATTGTCACTATAACCACTTTGTGTCACATTTTGTATCGGACCTTT
>DBCJ01000099.1:0-7082 GCA_002293005.1 Ignavibacteria bacterium UBA961
AATGCTCAATACACTTTGTTCAAACCTCGCTCCAGCTGGCGCATGGAAGGTGGAGCATGGTATAGTCCCGGAATGCAGACAGGCGAAAATCTTCCGAATGGTGTGATGGTGTATTATAACTGGGACGGCTCGGGAAGCGGTCCGATTACAATGGAATTCCGCGATCAAAAAGATTCAGTCTTGCGAACATTTTCTTCAGACAAAGACATGAAAGGTGAAAAGGCAATCACCGAATCAGTGTATCATACTGAGCCCGGAAAGGAAGTGAAGAATGCCGCACTTTCCTTACAGAAAGGACTCAATCGCTTTTTCTGGGATATGCATATTGCACCCGCAATTGAATCGCCGGTTGTGATGTGGGGTGCCTCAACTCGAGGTCCGAAAGTGTTTCCCGGAACATATTCCGTGATTCTGAAAAAAGGTGATTCAATCATTGCAAAACAACAATTCGACATTGCATCGGCTATTGGTGCAAAAACCGAAGATTTGAAATTGCAATTTGATTTACATTCATCTGTAAATGCAAAGGTGAGCGAAACACATAAAACGGTCAATCGCATGAAAGATATAAAGTCCACCATTTCTCAATCGATTGCAAAAATGAAAAAAGAAGTGAAGGATACGATATTGACAAAAGACATCATCAAGCTTGGAACATTGATCACTGATTCATTGAATGCAATTGAAAATAGACTCGTGCAGAATAAGGCAAAAGCCGGACAAGACCTTTTGAATCATCCGATGAAATTGAATAATAAATTGTCTGCATTGACATCAACCATCGCATCAGCGGATGCCAAGCCAACAGAGCAGACTTATGAAGCGGTAAAAAAAATCACCGCATTGATTCAAAAAGAACTTGATGCGGTGAAAGCCATGGAACTCATCGAAATCAAGAGATTCAATGAGCAATATGTGAATCTGAAATTGCCGATCATCAGCGGAGAATGATCACTCCTTGATAAATCGCATGGTAACTTTGAGTTGATCAAATCGCACAAGATAGAAGCCGGCGGGAATTCCTGAGACATTCAAGGGAATTCCCGTTTTGCCTTTTAGGATTTCCTCGCCCGTCATAGAATACACTCTAAATCCATCTTGTGAATTGCTTGAAATTGTCAATATATCACCCACGGGATTCGGCATGAGTTTGAATCCATTTTCTTCATCCATGATATCACTGGATGATTTCTTTGAGAATGTGAGTTTTTTTCTTTCGGTCCACGGACCCCAACCAATCCTATTCTCAGCACGCACCTGCATATACCATATGGAATCGGAACCGGGGATATAAGATGGTAAAGAAATGGAAGGTATGATTCCTGCATCGATCGTATCTGCCAATGGTGCAAAATTCTCATTGATGGAAAAGCGAACTTGGGATTTGCTGATACTGTCTTCCGCTTTTGCACTCCAAGAAATCACAAGCACGGGTTTTTCTCCTTCAAGATATTGAATGACAGTATCGGATTTTGGTTGCAATAATGTAATCACGGGTACATTTCCGGTATTGACTTCTCTGAATGTGATGGCAACCATTTCAGACCATGCGCTCCAGCCGGACATATTGCCTATTCGACTTTGCATATACCAAATGGAATCGATGCCGGGTACATTACCGGGAATATGATTTGCATTGATATTGATGATATCAATCGTGTCTGCTTTGGTGAATGATCTACCATTTGAAAATCTTGCTTGTGCTTGTGTTATATTTTGTGCGACATTCCATTGAGGAAGAATGGTCATCTGAGGTTTAAATCCTTTCTCATAAATAATCACGGTATCACGCATTGGGAATGATGCGGTCTGATATGGTATTTGGGGGATTGTGGTTTTTCCGAATCGCAATCCATTGCCAATTGTTCCGATGAACATTTCCCATGGTGCTGAATGTTTGAAAGAAATGGCGCGTGATGCTCTTGCGGGAAATATATTCGCCAATTCACCGCTTGTAGGATTTTGTGCGCTCGCATTTTGCGATAAATAGAGTCCATGCGTTTCAGTGGCAATATATAATTGTCCATTTTGCGCAGGATTGATTTCGCATGTATTGATTCTTCCTGCATATCCATTGCGGACCGGTAATGTCACGATTCGTGTCCAATTTCTTCCACGATTGATTGTGCGATATACTCCGCCTGAATTATCATTTGCATTTGTTGGATCACTCCATGTTGTGACATACCATGTATTACGATATGGATCATGCGGATCGATGGCAAAGGATGTTGTCCATCGTTTCATTTCATCAATGGAGACATCTGTCCAAGTTTTACCGCCATCATTTGATGTAAATAAGCCGGCACTTTGCGTGAGGACTGTTCCATTTCTTCTGGCCGTGAAACTTGCGATGATTGTTCCATCTTTCATTACTTTGATAGTATGGGGATGTCCTTCAGTTCTTGGTGGATTTGCAAGATTCTTCCAAGTACTGCCTCCTGAAATACTATCATTCACGATGATTCCGCCTTGAGTGGTATGAGCGAGTCCGGCATAGAGTCTTTTGGAATTTTGCGGATCGATGCACAAACTTGAAATGGGAGAAGGAAATTCTTTGGCTATTGTCCAAGTATTACCTTTATCCGTTGATTGCAGAATAGCACTCGGAGCGGTATTTATCAAAATATCAGACACTTTTCCAATAGAGTATAATGAAGAGAGGGAAGATACTGCGGCATAGATGATTCCATCGGATATCTCAAAATCATAACAGGTAGAAAATTTTGCGGGAATGCTGATCTTCTTCCATGAAATTCCATTGTCCATTGATCGAATGATTCCACCTGCATCAATTCCCGCCAATACGATTGTTGAATCTGCATAGAGAATATCATGTACCGTTGAATTCTCCAATCCATTGGATTGATATGTTGAAGATTGAGGAATTACCGTATTCTGGGGATTCTCATCTTCAGTTCTGAGATATGCTTGTTTCCAGGAATCACCGCCATTTGTACTGATATGAAGCGATGCATAATCACCCATTGCAAGGATTTGAGGATTTTTTGAAGACACTGAAAATGTCATTGCCGTTCCCGCATAAGACCAATCCCATGCACTACCTGAACCAATCCAACCACTTGCGATATTTGCATTGTTTCCGGTCTTGAAGACTGAAGTAAATGCATTTCCACCATTAATTGAACGCAAAATCATTGGTTCATTCATCTCATTTGATCCGGCTAGATATAATCGCGATGGATCATTTATTGACATGCCCAGATGATTAGGTAAAAATGTTCCGGGCAAAGCAGACTTTCGAGAGATCCAATCTCCTGATTGACCATTGATCACATCCATGACATAGAGTTCATCATATGCGGTTATTTCATCGGGTTCGATACCGGGATAGAGCATCTCAATCGGACCTGTCAAGCAAGCCAAACGATAGAGATTCCCACTTGCCCCATAAGTAAATGATATGATACCGGTTTCTTTTGGAAATTCATAAAAAGAATCTTTGATGAATGTAAGGCCATCATCATCCGAAGTATAGATCCCTGCTTGTGTGGCAATCATGATATAGGTGCCATCAAACAAAACGCCTGCAATATAGCATCCATCAGCTCCATCGGAGATTTCACTGATTGCAATCGTCCAATTTGCTCCGCCATCCGATGAAAAGTAGGCATCGGTATAATCTGAGACAATCAGTCTATTTGTTGAAGCGGGATCTGCATGAATATAATATGCGCCACCAAAGGTTGGATCATTGATTGGGTTCCAACTTCTTCCGCCATCACTGGAACGAACGGGAATATAGTCTCCATCTTTCTCGGAGATTGCATAGAGAATCTGCGCATTCGAAGTGAATGTCACATTGCCTGCAGAACTTCCACCGGCTATAGTCGCATGTGGGTAAGCATTCCATGATATTCCAAGATCAGTACTGGAAAACATCTGGGATGCTGAACCAGAAACGCGAACTGTATATGGGATTGTTGGTGCAATCGACAATGAATGGAATGTGGTTCCACCGCCCATACCTCGAGATTCAAATCTTGTGGGTTGTGCAACAGCATGAAATGAAAACAGAACAATAATTGTGAAGAAGTACGATAAGAACTTCATAGATTTTGACCGATTGATGGTGGAATATGTGAATCAATAACACTGCAAACTACGATTCGTCACATTTTGATTCAAATCATGAGATATTTCTTTGAGCTATTCTTGATTTGTGCAATGATATCAGCACAATATATCTTTCTATTTCCCTATTCATGAAATGCAAGGAATTGAGAATATAACAAACAAAGGAGGTGTTATGGCGATGAAGGGAAGCATGAAATTCGCACAGCTTTCCCAAAGAATGTATGTTTCTTATGAAATGCTGAAGGATGACATGCATTATATATCACCTTCCATCAGATGGAAAGCATTAAAGATAAACGATTTCTTTCTCTTGAAGTGGTTTAAGACTTGCACCGATAGCCGGTGGAAAAACATGGGCTGCTTTATTGCATAATGCAATGGCACTAATGCCAAGGGAAGTGGTGGAGAGCAGACCACGAAAAGCATTGAATCGCATTGTGTCAATGGTCACTGCATGTGATAATGTATCAAGCAAATCTTTGCGTAATCCTTCGCCATAGAGCAAGGCAAGATCGGGAGAGGGAATATACAGAGGAAGCACGGAAGTCAGAATCTTTCCACATACAGAGCCAAAATCATCTTGTTCCGGAATCCCATAGAGAGAATAAAATGCAAGATTTCCTTCACTGAGAACACTCACATCTATGAAGCGTTCTTGAACGCCTAGAATCGCAATGGTCTTATTTGCAAATTCAGGATAATTCATCATGCACGCAGAGTGTGCAGAAAATTGACTGTTCTGAGTGAACTTGATGGGTACTTTAAAAGAGCTAAAACACTTCTTACACATGTCAATCAAAGCGAGATCAGTCATGATTGCCAACATATGCTTTGAACCATCTTCGGTTGCATGACCCGGAATGAGCATGATTGAAAAGTCATCTGCCGTCTTTTCCGGTTCCACTTGCTGAATCTCTTCATTCAATAATGCTTTAATTTCCGCTTTACGGGATAGATCGGCATTGGGGACTTGATAGATATAGACTTTTTCAATTGGGATGCTGAAATTCACCATTTGAACCATCCCAAAATACGGTGCAAGATCTTTGCTTATGATTTGGGACAGAATCTGAATATCATCTTCATTGCGCAGTGTTTGCGGAAATGCATTCACATGCAATACTTCCATTCCCTCTCTTGCGGTATTGAGAAGTGTAATATAAGTGCGTTCAGAACCAAAGTAGACCGAGAGTGTAGTATTCATGGTCATTCAGAAGATGTATTGAACTGTTGTTTACGAAAATACAGATAAAACGGTATTCCAAGTGCGACGAGCACCAAACCAAAAACGGAATTGATGATCGGCATTGTTCCTTCAGCATACATCGCAATGTCATTGTATAATGTATATAGCACAAATCCAATCGCAAATAGCACAAATATGGCCGGCACAAATGGATATCCCCATACTTTGTAAGGTCTTGGATGATTGGGCATTTTTTTGCGCAATACAAAAACACCGAATGCGCCCATGGCATAGAAAATCCAGGAGACAAAAATCAACATGTCGGTGAGAGTGTCGAAGGTACCACTGAAGACCAATACAGATGACCAAATACCTTGAATGATCAAAGCATTGCCTGGAGTTTTAAAGGTCGGATGAACATTGCCCATTGATCGGAAAAACAATCCTTGTTTGGCCATTGCATAATACACTCTGGAACTCACGAGTATTGTTCCATTCGATGCGCCGAATGTTGAAATCATGATCGCGATGGCAATGAATCCTGTTGCAAAAGATGCCAATGCAGGATTGATCGAAGAGAAAATTCCTTTAACCACATCGACTGCAACCAGTGAAGATTGAGACATTGCATCGATTGGGAGAATATAGAGATATGCGAGATTGATCAGCACATAGACAGTGATGATGATCATCATGCCTAGGAATAATCCTCGAGGTATTGTCTTGGAAGGATTCTTTACTTCACCTGCTATATAAGTGATATTATTCCAGCCATCATATGCCCAAAAAGCTCCTGATAAAGCCATGACCATAGCTGAAATCAATGACCAATCTTGTGGTATGGCTCTTGTACCATTTGACAAGATGATATCCTGAGAGAAATTCATCATGCTTCCATTACCAATCAAAAAAGCCATTCCTACGATGAATAGCAATGCCAAAACTTTGAGAGCAGTGAACATGACTTGTACAGTTCCACCCAGAGAGACACCTCGATAATTAATAAATGTAAGAAAGAGAATGGCCACGATAGTCAGAATCTTTGTACCAAAATCCTTCAATGGAAAGATGGACCCTATCAAAGGAAGATGCAATGACCAGGCTTCAAGATCGGGTGACAATTGAGGTAAAGGATATATGGAATGGACAGAATCGGCGAATATGAATGTGATGGATGCTATGGAGGCGGTTTGCACGACGCTAAACATTGACCAACCATAGAGATATGCTGTGAATTCTCCATACATCATTCGGAAAAATTCATATTGACCGCCGGTTTTCGGTATCATGCCGGCTATCTCAGCATTTGTCAATGCCCCGAATAATGTCAATACACCTGCCAAAACCCAAATACCGATGAGTAATTCAGGAGAGCCGAGCTGTGAAGCCATGCTGGCTGGTTTTTTGAATATTCCGCTCCCAATCACTCCTCCAACAATAATCGAAACAGTTGTTATGAGACCCAATGTGGGAGTAAAGTCTTTTTGATCTTGCATGTTCACCCTTTGATACCGGGTTTGATGATAGCCATTGTTGTTGTTGCATGAGCAATTAATTCTTCATCGCCTTGTTCATTTATGCAATACACATGTGCTTCGCAAAAATGCATTGTTCTACCTTGTTTGATCACAGAACCAATGGCTCTTAGCATGATGCCCTTTGCCGGTCTAAGATAGCTAACTTTGATTTCGGCCGTGACTGTATGTTCATCGGGAGCAACCAAAGTGAATCCTGCGAATCCGGCTGCTATATCTGCAATGGTAGCTGTCACTCCGCCATGCACAAGTCCGATTTGTTG
>DBCJ01000099.1:7266-12509 GCA_002293005.1 Ignavibacteria bacterium UBA961
CCTACATCATCGTGCAAGCCCATTGTGCTTTGTTTGTGAATATAGGCAACCACTTCATCAAATGAATTCGTGTCCTCATATACTTTTATCTGTCGATCCGCACCACTGCCCATTTCCAAAATTTCATGAATGAACTCCAATTCTTTCCTGGAGCCAAGATCATCCACAACATCATCCACGAACTCTAGCAATTCACGAATGAGATCTCTGGTTGGCACTTCTTTTTGCTTACCAAAGTCAATCAATTTTCCATCGAGTCCATAGCGCACTGCACGCCATTTATTTTCAAGAATCAATGCACGAGAATATCTTCTGAAACTGAGATTTTTGGTATATAAAGTATAGAGTTTCTTCACGATTGCTTGACATAATGCAGCGATGGCAATGGTTTCTTCTATGCGCATCGGTATATCACAAATGCGAATTTCAAGAGTAGGATACACTGGATGTGGTCTGATATCCCACCAAATCTTCTTGGCATTGTCTATGCATCCGGTTTTCATGAGCATATCAACATAGGCCTGATATTCTGCATAACTTTGAAATTCATCCGGAAGATTTGTTCGAGGGAAATTTTCGAATACTTTGGACCTATATGATTTTAGTCCTGTGACATGTCCAGTCCAGAAAGGAGAATTCGTTGAAATGGCAAGAATATGTGGCAAGAAATAACGCATTTCATTCATGATTTGAATTTGAAGATTGCGATCTTCAATGCCGATATGAATATGCATGCCGAAAATCACGAGTGATCTGGCAAGCATTTGCATGTCTCGAATCAAGATTTGATAGCGTTCATCGGGATAAATCTCCTGATCTTCCCATTCCGCAAAAGGATGTGTGCTTGCCGCTCCGAGAAGCAATCCATTTTGTCTGCACAATGCCCAAATGATCGATCGCATTTTTGTCAATTCCGTCTTGGCTTGTCCGATATTGGAGCAAATATTCGTTCCAATCTCAAGCATGCTGCCATGCATTTCGGGTTTGACATGTTCATGAAGGAGCAATTGACTTTTTTCTAGCAAGCCAACATCGATATGTGATTTGAGATTGAATGTGAGTGGATCGATTACCATATACTCTTCTTCGATCCCCAAAGTAAAGGAAGGAGAAATATCTGCATCGATTGCGATTGCGGGTTTACCCGCTAATTCGGGTTCCATAATGATGTGTCAGGAGATTGGTGGAATACTGCATTACAAATTACAAAGATTATTCGGCTTTCCATTGTAGGATTTCATCGGTCTTGATTCATACCATGTTCTTTGATGGAGAATGAACGCATTGCAGGTAAACGCCATGATGTGAGTGCAACGATGAGCAATGTCATTGAACCGCCTGCAATGACTGATGGAATGAGTCCGAGAAATCTCGCGGCCAAACCACTTTCAAAGGCACCGATTTCATTGGAAGCACCGATGAATATTCCATTCACTGCCGAAACTCTTCCTCGCATTTCATCGGGTGTGAGAAGCTGTGCTATGCTTCCTCTGATCACCATGCTTATATTATCGAAAGCTCCGCTAGAAGCAAGTAATATCAATGATAAATAATAATTGGTCGAAAGCGCAAATGCAATCATGCATACTCCAAAACCGGCTACAGCAATGAGGAGTAATTTTCCGGTTTGACCAATCGGTGGATGATGCGCCAAATACATTCCCATAAGAAGAGAACCGACAAATGGAGAAGCGCGAAGAATACCCAATGCTTCAGGGCCTAGATGCAATACATCTTTTGTGAATGCTGGCAGAAGTGCAAGCGCTCCACCAAATAATACTGCAAACATGTCAAGTGCCATGGCGCCGACCAGTACTTGATGAGAGAATACAAATTTCAAGCCGGCAGTTAATTTATGTCCAAGACTTTCATTGCTTGGTTTATGCTGCGGTCTCACATATCGAACGAATGTGAATGCTGTCAATGATAGCACGAGCAATATACAAACGGCGATATTGGCTGAAATCGGACCCATGAAGCCATACATCAATCCTCCGATTGCAGGACCGGACACTGCAGCAAAATTGAAAAGATTCGCAGACCAAGTGGCAGCATTGTGATAAATTTCTTTGGGCACGATATCCGCCCATAATGCCTGCAAAGAAGGTCCCATGAAGCCTCTAGCCAAACCAACGGAAGCAAGAACGATATAATATGGTACTGTATTTATTCCGGGATTTAGATTCGCCAGATCGCTCATGATGCGAAGCAAAAGTATTACTGAAGAAATCAAGAGCAGAAATACGGCACCCATCGCCACATGCTTGCGATTTTTAGTATCTGCCAATAAACCGGAAAACATCGATGTTGTGATATATGGAATTGCCTCTGCCAAACCACTCAATCCAAGAGCAAGCGGATCACCTGTTTTGATGTAAAGAAGCCAACCAATGGAAACAGCCTGAATCTGATATCCAAGCGTAAGAAAAAGTCTGCCAAGCAAAATGCGTCGAAAGGAGGGAATCCGCAGAGCGGCATAGGGGTCATTGCTGTGAATATTCATTCGGCAAAATTACGGATTTTGTCAGCAAGAGAAATTCTCTTGATTTGAAACCTGAAAACAAGAAAAAGATGTCGTTTTTCTTGAAAAAACATCAAAATAAGTAGATAATGAGTAGAATCTACGTCATCCCCACACGGTAAATTGTGAGCGTTGATGTTTTGAAAAAAACATCGACCTTATTATTTCTCCGTATCAGGGGATGATCTCTTGGCTGGATCATGATATGGGGAGATAATATAGGATACAAAGGAGAATTCATGCATATCCCTGAGGATATCATGAATTCTCTTTTATTATTTATGCAATGATGGAATTCCAAAGTGCGATTCTTGCTTGCAATGCCTCAATGACAGCTTTATGTGCTTCTTCTTTTTTCTTGTCATTATCGCAAAGTAATTCCACCATTCGGATAGCCAAATGAGAATGATGATCGCCATCGACATCGATATGTCTTTGGACATAATATTTCAATCTTGGAGCGCTGAATGTGCCTTCTTTGTGCAAGGCATCAATGATGGAAAGAAACATTCCGGGTATGAGATCTTCTCTACCATAAGTGAAAACACCTGCAATAGAATGAATTGCACCTGAATCAATGATGGAAAAGGTGTGATTCACAAAATGTTGAGCACCTTTCGGAGCATTTGATTCGATCAAGGCTTGATTAATCGGCATGCCACTTTGAATCAATGCCATGAATGATCGGATTGGGGAGAGATCACAGTTAATTTCTTGCATGGCAAGGAGATACATTTCAAAGTGCGACATGATGACACCATCTGCATCAATGTCACTTTCTTCTCCAAGCACGATTTCATTGATTAATTGTCGAATCTCGGGGTCACCTTTTGGCATCCAAGGAAGGTCCACGCAGGTGAGATTTCTTTGCAAAGCTTTGAGGAGTGACATAAAATCCCAAACCGCAAAGACATGAGTTTCCATGAATCTCCGTAGATCATCACCGGTTTTCATGGATGTATAGAGATCATGATTGATGAGTTGTTCTCTCAAAGATTCAATATCAGGGTGATTCATATGAAAAAGAAAATATGTTGAACAATAAGATCAGCCCAAACGATCATGCCATTCAATAAGTTTCAAGTCATTTGTCAAACTGACAAATATCATTGATTGCCAATCATAGCTTCGATAACTTGAAAGTATTCATTCCATTTATTCAGGTGTACACATGAACAATCGATTATTTTTTAAACCCACTGGGAAAGTGGCTTCAATACTATTGTTGTTATTATTAATCATCGTTTCTTGCAGTGATAATGCTGTTGGACCAAATGACATCGGTGGTGATGTTGTTCTGGAATTAACGGAGCCGGGTAATGATTTCCCAATTTCACTCCGTGTTGGTGATTCATATGATCCACGATTTGATAGTTTTAAGGATTCAACATTTGTTTTGTCAAGGGATAATGGAATCGTCACATTCCGTGGTCGATATACATTTGATAGTGCATTTGTGCGAGCAGTTGATACGATTCTGGGTTTGCATACTATTCCGGATCCCATCAAAAGAGTGGCGATTGACACATATCTCAGTCGTTATGGAGCAGTTCTGGATACAACAGACAAAAAGAATATCAAGCTCACCGTTGATTTCAAGGCCAAAATCACTTCCGATGGAATTGCTGAGTTTTTCTCAAGCAAAGGTGATGTGAACAGACCTCGAACAGTCTTCAAATATGCTTGGAATATTGGTGATTCATATTCATTCAAAGATGATTATGGCATTGAAAAAACAAGGAAGGTGATTGCAAAATCCACAATAGATGATTTCCCTGTGGCTTTCTGGAATATCAAAGTCATTCAAGTGGAAGAAACGATCGTGGATGATCCACTGATTTCATCAGTAAAATATATCGGTAATCATAAATTCGGATTGGTAGGATTGAATGTGGTTTCCAAAAACAATAAAACCATGAAATTGACAGTATTTCCCCCGACTTTGAGATAATATATCTCATTCAACCCTTATTTGCGGTTCCTCAATTTCCATATTGAAGAACCGCTTTTTTTTATTGAAAAATTATCTCTCCCAATCCATAAAAATGGCATGAAAACGGATAAGTAATTTGTACTTAATCTCACATCCTTTCTGCTGAACAATATCCATGAAAGATTTACTCAGTCATATTCAAATGGTCCCCATGAGCCAACTTGCTTCGAAAGCATATCGAAGATTGGCCAAAGAGGGTGGTGCATGGTTTGAAGCCTTGAAAGATAAAAGAGTTTGTACTTATGCCCGAGCGGAATATCATGATGAACAATCGCCAATCGTGAGGATTCCTGGTGGTGATGCCATATATGCTCATGCATTGTCCATAAAGGCATTGGCTGACAATCATGTGCAATCACTGTTTACAATTCTTGACAGTGGTTGGGTGAATATGTCTATAAAAAGACATGATCATCATATTCGATTGAAGGAATCTGTCACATCTTCCAATTATCCTGAATCTGCACGAATCCTTGATATATTGATTCACTCACCTTATGGACTCAAGAGGGGAGCTGAACTTTTGCATTATTTCCCGATTGATTGGCAATTGGATTGTAAATCCGGATATCATTGGGATGCACTAAACCATTATAGTGAAATTCAATATGGTTTGGTTCAGGGCTCAGATATCAAAGTTCCTTGGGAACTAGGAAGATTCACGCATGCCCCAAATCTTGCTTGTGCTGCAATGTTGACAGACCAAGAGGAATCTCCAATTCGAAGCAA
>DBCJ01000055.1 GCA_002293005.1 Ignavibacteria bacterium UBA961
GCCGGTCTACCCTTCGCTTCAAATACTTTTCGCAATGCTTCTGGATTGAATGCAGAAGCTCCCAGACCATAGACAGTCTCGGTTGGAAATGCGACGAGTTTACCCTGCTTCAAAAGCATGGCTGCAAGCTCGATGTCCTGCATCGTATTTCCGAATAAACGAAGGGTATGTTGATCGCTCATAAATGTTCTTCCTTAATCAGCTAATGTGTTTCCATAGAATTGCTCGACATCTTTCGTGAATTGCTTGAGCGATTCTTTCTCGATATACATCATGTGACCCGAGCGATAATATTTCATCGAGATATTATTGCGAAGTGATGATTCCAATGGCAAATGATTCATGGTATATTCAGCGGCGAAAAATGGAGTTGCCAAATCATACCAACCATTTGCGACATATACTTTTAGAAACTTGTTTTTTGTCATCGCCTTTCTGAGCGCTTCACCCACATAAGGAAATCCTCTTTCCGCACTTCCCCAATTCCAAGGTTGGACTTTTCCGGTAAGAATCTCATATGGCAAATCACTTTCAAAACCGAGAGTTGAGCGAAGATAATGATTCACGGTTGAAGTGAAAGGTGCATAGATCACTGCATTATAGCTTGGATCATACTCAAAGTTTTCGCCTGCATTATCGCGGTCAATTCCTGTGAAGCGACTATCCAATCTCCCCACTGTTTTTCCTTCATCACGAAGCAATTCTTTGGTGAATCGGAAAATGTCGGGTCTATTATTCGTGGATGCAATAAACTCTTTTGACAATCCGGTATATCTACTCAATTTTTCAGTGACAGCCGTATGTTCAGCAGTGCTTGCCACATGTCCTTTTGCGAGATACACCAAATATTCATTCAATGCCCAAGAGCGAATTTCTTCCAATGATTTGTCTTGATTTGCTCTGAGTGATTCATCCAATTTTCCATGATACATCGCGGTAGCGGCATAGGTAGGAAGGAAGAGAGCGCAGGGTAAATCATTTGCCGGACTGAATCTCAATGTTTGAAAATCCAGTACCATTGAAATTAACAGAATGCCATTCACATACATTCCATGTCTATCAGCCAAATGATCGGATAGATATGCTGCTCTTGTGGTACCATAACTTTCGCCAGCAAGAAACTTTGGTGAAAGCCAGCGTTTATTTTGCGTGGTATATAATCTGATGAATGTTCCAACAGAAGTCACATCTTCATCCAAACCATGAAATTGCTCCTTCTTTTCATCCTTGGCGGGTCTGCTATATCCTGTTCCAACGGGATCAATGAAGACGAGATCGGTGAATTCCAGCCATGAATATTCATTGTCAACCATATTTCCCGGTGGCTTCGGCATATCGCCTTTATCTGTCAGCACAACGCGTTTTGGACCAAGCGCGCCCATGTGGAGCCATACAGAGGAAGATCCGGGACCGCCATTAAAGGCAAAAGTGATTGGTCTTTTCTCCGATGTTATGTCCGAACGCACATATGCGACATAAAACATGGTTGCTTTTACGGCACCATTATCATCGGTGATATTCATGAAGCCGGTCGTGGCGGTATAGGGAATTGATTTCCCTTTGATGGTCACAGTGCCTTTCGTGATGCTCGGCGCTTGTGAAAATTCCTGAGCCGGAGCTTTTTCAGGTATTGTTTTTTTATCGTCTTTTGCTTCTGCGTCTGACATGCACATCATTCCCATAACAATGAATAATCCGAGTAAGCGAAGGATCATGATAGCCTCTTAATTTGAAAAGTCATAGAAAGCGAAAAATACAGCTGCTAGTATGAGCATAAATGCAACCGCTGTATTCCATTTAATTGTTTCACCGAGATGAAACACTGCAAAGAAAGCAAAAATCAATAATGTGATTGCTTCTTGCATGATTTTCAATTGTGAAGCCGAATATACCGTATATCCAATTCGATTAGCTGGAACCATTAGGATATATTCAAAAAAGGCTATGCTCCAACTCATGAGAATTGCTCTCCATATTGGAATTTGTGATTCCTTTAAATGACCATACCAATCACACATATTGAAACAATGACCTTGATCTACCATAATTGGCATTAGCCATGCATTGGACATTTCAATGTTCTCTGTGAACGGTTGTCGTATTTGCTTGCGCAGTCGGCAAGATGAGTATATCGCCAATCGTTATATGACTTGGTCTATTGACAGAAAACACAATCACTTCAGCCACATCATGTGCTGTCAATGGATGCAATCCCGCATATACTTGCTTCGCGCGTTGTTCATCACCGCTAAATCGAACGATGGAGAATTCGGTTTCAACCATCCCGGGATCCACATTCATCACTCTCACGCCGGATCCATTCACATCAATGCGCATAGCTTCGGACAAAGTGCGAACTGCGGATTTTGTGGCGCAATAGACATTACCCAATGGATATGTTTCTCTGCCTGCGATGGATGCGATATTGACTATGCTTCCTTTTTTGCGTGCAATCATTCCGGGAAGAATGGCTCTTGAGACATAAAGCAAACCTTTCACATTTGTATCAATCATTTCTTCCCATTGATCGATGTCGCCATCTTGTATTTTGGAAAGACCTCTCGATAAACCCGCATTATTGATCAGTGTATCGATATTCTTCCATTCTTCTGGCAGTGATTGCAGTGCTTGTTCGGTGGAAATTCTATCACGAACATCACATGTGATATTCAAGATGCGAATAGTGGGATATGAGCTTTGCAATTCTTTCGACAATCGTTCCAATGATTCCGTTCTTCTTGCAAGCAAAATGAGATGAGAACCCGCTTCTGCAAATTGTTTTGCGCATGCTTCACCTATACCGCTTGAAGCACCTGTGATCAAAGTGATTGTATCTTGTATTCTATTCATGATTCTTTATTGATTAATTGTTTCATGGCTTCCTCGGTCAAACGGAAAGGAAACCATTCCTTCATGTGAACCGCTCCGAGTCCATGATAAAATTCCTGTGCCGAAGTATTCCAATCCAATACAACCCATTCCATTCTGCCGCAACCTTGTTCCAAAGCATATTGGACAAGTATTTTCATGATGCTTTTTCCAATTCCTTTGCCTCTGAAATTCGGTTGAATATAGATATCTTCAAGATATAGCGTTGGTTTGGCAAGGAAACTGGAATATGATTGAAATGTGATGACATATCCGCAGAAATGATCATTTGTTTCAATCAGATATGCTTTGATGCGTGGATGATCACCACAAATATCTTGCTTCAGGCGGGATTTCGCATCTGCATCGGGTCTTGCAAGTGCTTCAAAATCAGCCAATTCCTCAATCAGAGCGAAGAATGTGTCGAATTGATTTTCTTGAATTGGAATGAGTGAAGACATGGATTTACTGCAAAGTCAAAAAAATATTTTGTCGAATATAATCAAATGCAGTATTTTTGCCTTCCATTGAGTTCCGACTTAGCTCAGCTGGTTAGAGCATCTGACTGTTAATCAGAGGGTCCGCGGTTCAAGTCCGCGAGTCGGAGCCACAAGAGGCCATAACATATGTTATGGCCTCTTTTTTTATATCCAAAGCATAAGTTTTTCGTATGTTGTTGTCCATCAATACACTATGGAAACAACTATGTGCTTTTCGGCTCCTGCAAGTTTCAGTGCATCCGGCATCATCGGTCTGATTGGAGGTCGTACTATTGCGAAGTCCAATCCGGGCGATAAGTATCTGGCCATCATTCC
>DBCJ01000071.1 GCA_002293005.1 Ignavibacteria bacterium UBA961
AGTGGCTGTCATTTCCCATGATGTGAAAGTGGCAAATATCACTGCCAATCTAGAAAGTCATAAGAGTGCTATCAGTCAAGCATTGCAGAATGGTGCTCAATTCATTGTATTTCCAGAGCTCTCTCTTACCGGTTATACATGTTCTGACTTATTCTATCAGGATCACTTGCTCCATTCCGCTGAGATAGCACTTTGTGAATTGGCTGAGAGCATACCTTCCGGAATTATTGTGATTGTCGGTACTCCCATTCAATTCGAAGGAAAACTATATAACTGTGCCGCAGTACTGGAAGGCGGGAATGTACATGCTCTTGTTCCAAAAACCATCATTCCAAATCATCATGAATTCTATGAAGCCAGGTGGTTTGTTTCTGGAGATGAATTGCCAGAAGGAGCAATGATTGCCTTGGAAACCACAAATGGCAAAGTAATGGAATGTCCATTGCAATCACGAATCATATTCAAGAGCGGTATACTTAGTTTCGGCATTGAATTATGTGAAGATTTATGGAGCATGATTCCTCCCAGTTCGCTTCTGGCTAGTCATGGTGCTTTGCTGATTGCAAATTTATCCGCCAGCAATGCAGTTGTAGGGAAAGAAGAATATCGTAGATCATTGGTGCTTATGCAATCTGCTTCAACTATTAGTGCATATTGTTATGCCTCGGCCGGACCAACAGAGTCCACGATGGATACTGTGTTCTCAGGACATTGTATGATTGCTGAAAATGGAGTCATGCTTGCTGAAGATTCTTCACTTTCTTTCAATACCAAAATTGTGTATTCAGATATTGATATCGATGCAATGTTGTTTGAGAGAAGAACACTTTCGCGAACACAAGCAGATATCTCGGATATCTTTGATGTATATGAATTGCCTCCTCTTCATGAAAGTGCATTTCAAGAATTGAAAAGATATATTGATCCAATGCCATTCGTTCCTTCAAATGTGGAAACCGCTTCAAAACGATGTCAGGAAATCCTTAATATTCAAGCAATGGGTTTGGCGGGCAGACTCCGTAGAATAGGAATGAAATCCATGATTATTGGATTATCCGGGGGTTTGGACTCCACACTTGCATTGATTGTGTGTTTAGAGACTTGTTCAATTCTCAATATTGATCCTTCGCATATCATTGCAATCACGATGCCTGGTCCGGGAACCACTGATTTGACTTTTGCCAATACGAAGCAGTTGGCAATTGAATGTGGAATTACATTGAGAGAAATACCAATTCATGAAGCCGTCTCATTGCATTTGAAAGATATAGGTCATCCTGAAGATGATCATTCAGTGATATATGAGAATGCACAGGCAAGGGAACGCACTCAAATTCTCATGGATTGTGCACATCAACATTCAGGACTTGTCATTGGAACAGGTGATATGTCTGAACTCGCATTGGGCTGGTGTACCTATAATGGTGATCATATGTCCATGTATGGAGTCAATGCCGGTGTGCCAAAAACATTGGTAAAATCACTTGTTGGATATTATGCTTCGATTTCCAAAGATCCTTTGCAAAGCATATTGAATTCCATTCTTGAAACTCCGGTTTCTCCTGAATTATTGCCACCAAAAGAAGGTGCAATCACGCAAAGAACTGAAGATATTCTTGGTCCATATGTATTGCATGATTTCTTTTTATATCACATGATGCGATATGGTTCGGGTCCACGAAAAATCCTATTCTATGCACATCATGCATGGGAACATGAATATTCGATGGATGAGATTGCGCATCATCTACGAACTTTTTATACGAGATTTTTCTCACAGCAATTTAAGAGATCAGCCATGCCTGATTCGGTGAAAGTTGGCTCGATTGCACTTTCACCTAGAGCAGATTGGCGCATGCCAAGTGATGCTTATGCTGATATCTGGATTGCTGAAATTGATTCTTTTTTGCAAGATTTCTAATGTCAAGCAATGCATTTGAATGTCGTGCAGGGTGTGGTGCATGTTGCATAGTCATTTCCATTGCCGGACCGATTCCAGGTATGCCTGATGGGAAGCCGGCAGGAATGCGATGCGTGAATTTGACGGAAGATAATTTTTGCATGTTGTTTGGAATGCCTCAAAGGCCTGCTGTCTGCTCTTCATTACAACCGATGAAGGATATGTGTGGCGAAAGCAATGAGGAAGCATATACACTTTTGTCGGTCATGGAAATCCTGACCGATCCACATATCTCTTAGAGGAGACAAATGATTACTATTATTCAGCCCGAACAGATTGAAGAAGTATGGAAGTCCATGATAATGCTCGATGAGCAGGAATCCATGAGCATAGTTGATAAATTGGAAGAAGAGCAACCGGCATTGCTTGAATATTTGATGACGCCACCCGAGGAATTCACGGAACCTGAAGCAGAAAATCTGATGTATGCAGGGATTGTGGTTTGGAGAACTTTCGACAAATATGGTCCAAAACTTCGCGTGATCACCGAGGATGAAATCTATGAAATCGAAGATGCAAATATCGAAGTCATGGAAAAACTTGAAGGAGAATCAGCAGGTGATGGTATCGCCATGATTGAAAGAATGCTCGATAGCTATCCTCAGCCCCATGTCTTGGCATCAATAGCTGAAATTCTTCTTGTGGAAGATGAAGAACTTGATCCAGAAGAGGATATTTCAGATCAAGCGCGTGGAACAATGATGCTTATACTGAAAACATTTCTTGATGCCATGATTAAAGCTGAGATACAATAATCAGCTTTGTTTTTTGGCTAGCAAATCCATGGTTCCTTTTACCTGAAACAGAGAGCGAGCAATGGTGGATTGCTCTTCCACCATTTTTTCATATCGCTTGCTCTCTTCCGTGATTTCGGCGAGATAGCGATTACGATCCGCTGGAATGATGGAATTCTTTTGAGTGATGGTGGTTCTTATTCCAATATTGAATGCTTGTTCTGATTGTTCAAGAGCATTGAAACGACCAAGTAGTGCTGAATACAGTGCATTCACGCCTGCATCATTGAATTGCGAGGCAATTGTTCCATAAACCGGCATGGTTTCGGGTTGTGCATCCCATGACTGGCGAGATCTTTGATATTGCTTACGCACATCACGAAGTGCATCAAGCGAGCCCCTTTTATCGAATTTATTGATGGCAATGAGATCTGCATAATCTATCATATCAATCTTTTCGAGCTGGGAAGCCGCACCAAATTCAGGGGTCATCACATACATCGCAACATCAGCCACAGATGTAATTTCCGAGTCGCTTTGACCTATCCCTGCGGTTTCCACGATGATCAAGTCAAATCCTGCAAGTCGCATAAGTTCAATTGCGGTTTTAACATTTGGATTAAGTGCTATGTTTGCTTGTCTTGTGGCAAATGATCTCATATAGACTCTATCATTGCTCACTGCATTCATGCGAATTCTATCTCCCAATAATGCTCCGCCTGTCTTACGCTTGGAAGGATCCACGGATAAAACTGCAAGATGAAGTTTGGGATTGTCTTCCAAAAAACGCAAAATCAATTCATCTGTGAGAGAGGATTTTCCCGCTCCACCGGTACCTGTTATGCCAAGTACAGGAATATGTTTATTGATGGAAGCATTATTTTCGGCAATCTGATCATTGGTGATTTCGCCTCTTTCAATCATCGTGATGCCTTGGGCCAAAGCTCTTGGATTCTTTGATGTAATCTCATTCCAAAGCGCATCACCAATATATGTATGTGGTGTTGCAGTATCCGACTTTTCCAGTAAATCATTGATCATGCCTTGAAGACCGAGTGATCGACCATCATCGGGGGAATAAATACGATCAATGCCATATTGATGTAATTCTTGAATTTCCGTAGGAAGAATCGTTCCTCCACCACCGGCAAAAATCTTGATATGACCGGCATTTTTTTCACGAAGCAAATCATGCATGTATTTCAGGTATTCTACATGACCACCCTGATAACTGGTCATGGCAATTGCTTGGGCATCTTCTTGGATTGCACAATCAACTACTTCCATTGCTCCACGATTATGTCCCAAGTGAATCACTTCAGCTCCTGAACCCTGAATGATTCTGCGCATGATATTGATTGCCGCATCATGACCATCAAATAAAGAAGCTGCTGTAACAATACGCAATGTATTGTTTGACTGATATGGAGTATGTGGAAGTGACATTTCTTTCTCTTGGAATATTTCGTGCAAAATTACAAATTCTCACCCAAGAATCAGGTGCGCATGCGGATGATATTCAATATGGCGATGATTGAAAATAGGATATTGGGGAACCAACCAACCAATATTGGATCCATGTCCATGGAAAATCCTATGTTCTGTCCGATTTTGGTGAATGCCAGATATAAAAAGGAAACAACCATGGCAGTTGCTATTTCAAGAGCAAGACCACTCTTTTTTCGAATTGCTGAAAATGGAATCGCAAACAGTATCACAATGATATTGGCAAAAGGGAATGCATATTGTCCATGATACTCAATCATCTGTCTGCGAACATTTTTACCGCCTCTTTCAAGTAATGCGATATATGCCTTTTGTTCATCGAAATTCAATTCTTCCGGTTTTTGCTGCAATTTAATGATGTCATCATGTCTTGTAGCCAATGTGATAGGAAGTGAATCATGAGAAATGAATTTCATGGTGAATGATGAGTCTTCAGCGAGTATCCTTTCATGCGCATGAATTACAATCCATTGATTACCAATGCTATCCCATTTGATTAATTCAGCATCTATGCGCCTTTTGATCCTTGGATGAATCTCTGATCCAAAATCTTCTATGATGATTCCTGCCCCTGTTTTTAATTGCCCATCATAATTATTCATGATCACATTTTTTGTGGTTGCATCTCTGAGATAGACATTATAAAGAGTGGATGTGGCTTCTTCTTTCTTCAATTGATTTCTTTCGATGGATATTTTTTTTGCATTGGAAGCTGGTACAATCCAACCATTGAAATAGAGATGTCCGCCGGTAATCAAGAGACTCACAATGAAGAGGGGAAACATCAATCTGTATAAGCTCATGCCACCTGATTTCATGGCGGTGATCTCATTCAGATTGGACATTTTGCCTATTGAAAATAATGCTGCCATGAGCATTGCGATTGGGGTGAGGAGTTTGATGATTTCAGGCAAGAAATTCAGATAATAGAGTGCAATGGTTTCGATGGATATTTTTTGATCGATGAATTTATCTAAAGTTTCCATCAAGTTTACAATCAAAAAAATAATGCAGAGGGCCAGCATGCTGAAGAAGAATGTCCCCAGGAATTGTCTGATGATATATCTATCCAAAAGTGTCATCATATCACATGATCCTTCGGAGCATGATCAAGATATTCACTTGTATTCAATAAGAAACCTTCACGGCAAGAAAGCATAGTGGTGAGCATGACGATTCCCGGATTCACATTCCTGCGAATATGCTCAATAGACTGCTCAATCATATGTAAAATGGCATGATAATCAGCATCAGGAAATGCTTGGGCGAACTTTTTGATTGATTCAATTTGATCTTTATTGATGATTCCTGAATCTTCATTGGGAACATTTACCACATAGTGACAATCTCTGATCCAAAGTGCGAGCATTCTTAGCAGCAATTCCAGCATTGTACGATCTTTGTCAGATGCGATGATTTCCAATTGTTTCATCAAATCCAATCTGTATTGTTTTCGTTTCAAAGCAATTCGAAGAAGATCTACAATGTCTCTTCTCATTGATTGCATATCTTCATTCATATATGAAAGTGCCCTGCCATAACTACCTTGAGCGAAAGCATTAATGAGCTGGGCTTCTGATTCCTCAAGATTATGTTTTGAACATAATGCATTCACAAGTTCTTGTGTGGGTAGTAAGTCACAGTACACTTGTTGGCATCTCGATAAGACAGTTTGAGGCAATGCATCTTTCTTTGAGGTTGTCAGGATGAATGTGATATTGTCATGTGGTTCCTCAAGGGTTTTGAGGAATGCATTTGCGGATTCCATATTCATTCTTTCAGCTTGAGAAATAATGAAGACTCTTCGACCTTCCTGCATTGCGCTCATGCGAACATTTTTCTTTATTTCTCTGATTGATGCTAAACGGATGATTTGTGCATTTGGAATTTGAATGACATGATATGGGTCCTCTGACTTCAGTTTCATTTCTGATGCATAGATGGAAAGCATGTCTTCGGATAATTGAAGGAGGGGAGAATCCTCATTCTTTGTATTTACCTTACCGGCGGGTAAGGCAGTGATCAGCATGATATTGGGGTGTTCCAAGCGATTTGCATCTTTACAATTTTTGCATTGATTGCAGGCATCGATGATATCATTTTCTTGATATTGCGGTGAGGTGCAATTGAGCAGTTTTGCGAATCCCAATGCCAATGCATCTTTTCCGATTCCATCTTGACCATAAAAGCAATATGCATGTGCAATCGCTTTCTCCTTGAATGCTCTTGAGAGAATTGTTTTGACTCTATGTTGCGCTATGACGGAAGAAAACGACATAAAAACCATAAAGAAAGAAATATGCCCTATTCAATAAA
This sequence comes from Ignavibacteria bacterium UBA961, assembly GCA_002293005.1. Lineage (GTDB taxonomy): Bacteria > Bacteroidota > Ignavibacteria > Kapaibacteriales > UBA961 > UBA961. Next base: position 6,517 of record DBCJ01000071.1, read on the forward strand.
TGAATAGGGCATGCAAAATTCAACAATTCAGATGAAATGTCTGTCAAGAAGTTGCACTTTCATCAGGATTTACGGCATTATCACTTGTTGTAACATTGTCAGTAGTGATTTGCTCATTCTTTGGAGCATCCTGAGTTCTGGGCAAATCCTTTGCAAACTTTTCCAATTTCGAAATGATGGAGAGAGGAGGCAATTCTTCTCCGCGAATGATAATGTCCAATTCCTCGCCATCAATGGTTTCTCTTTCAAGAAGTACTTTAGACACTCTATGAAGCAAATCAATATTTTCTCTGAGTAATTGTTCGGCTTTATCACTTGAACGAACAAGGATGGATTTCACTTCTTGATCAACCAATTGAGCGGTTTGTTCGCTGACATTACTCTTTTGGGCAATTTCTCTTCCAAGAAAAACTTCATCTTGCTTATTTGCGACCATCACTGGTCCGACTGCATCACTCATACCCCATTCACAGACCATTTTACGAGCCAAACCGGTGGCTCTTTCAAGATCATTTCCGGCTCCGGTGGTCAATTGATTGAATACAACTTTTTCTGCAGCTCTGCCTGCGAGTAGAGTCACGATTCTTGTTTCGAGATAGTCGCGAGAATAGGAATGCATTTCTTCTGATGGAAGATATGAAGTAACTCCCAAAGCTCTGCCTCTTGGGATGATAGTCACTTTATGTACAGGATCACTCAATTTCAAAAGTTTACCAGCAAGAGCATGTCCAACTTCATGATATGCAGTCACTTCTTTTTCTTTATCTGATATCACCATGCTTTTGCGTTCAACACCCATGATAATTTTGTCTTTCGCACTTTCAAAATCTTCCATTGAAACGGAAGTTTTGTTTTTTCTAGCAGCGAAGAGTGCGGCCTCATTGACGAGATTTGCAAGATCTGCACCGGACATTCCCGGAGTACCTTTGGCAATGATTTCAGGATTCACATCTGAATGCGTGGGTACTTTCTTCATGTGTATCTTGAGAATTTCTTCACGACCTTTCACATCAGGTCTATCAACAACGACTTGTCTGTCAAATCGACCGGGTCTAAGAAGCGCAGCATCCAATACATCCGGACGATTTGTAGCGGCAATGATGATGATTCCACTATTTTGCTCAAAACCATCCATTTCAACAAGTAATTGATTGAGCGTTTGCTCTCTTTCATCATGTCCACCGCCAAGTCCGGCTCCGCGTTGTCTTCCGACTGCATCAATTTCATCTATGAAAACAAGACATGGAGCGCTCTTCTTGGCTTGATCAAAAAGATCTCGCACACGACTTGCACCAACGCCAACGAACATTTCAACGAAATCAGCTCCTGAAATGGAGAAGAAAGGCACATTGGCTTCACCTGAAACTGCTCTTGCAAGAAGAGTTTTGCCGGTGCCCGGAGGGCCGAGCAAAAGAACACCTCTTGGAATTTTGCCACCAAGTATTTGAAATTTGCTAGGGTCTTTTAAAAATTCAACAACTTCCTGAAGTTCATATTTTGCTTCATCGCATCCTGCAACATCGGTGAACATAACGCGATTGGCTTGATTTTCATTGAGCATTTTTACTCTAGCTTTACCAAAAGAGAAAATGCCTTTTGGTCCACCACCGCCCTGCATGCGTCGCATGACAAACATATACACGATGATCAAAGCTACCCATGGTAGGAAGGATATCAACATGCCCCACCAAGGACTATCACCTTCTTTGTATACCCAATAGATTCCTCGATCGGACCAATCTTTTTCCATCGCACTATCAAGGAATCCAAGTTCTGTTTTAAAGTGTTGGATATAGACAATTTTGCCCCCTTCACCGGTAATTGAAACTTGTTCTTTCAATGTCCCACGAAACACATAGCGATTGAATTGTGATTTTTCGATGGTTGCAGAGGCAATCTTATTATTTGTCAGATAATCTTTGTACTGAGTATAGGCAACATCCCATTCTTTCTTTTGATTTGCATGCATGAGCATATAAACAATCACAATGCCTGCAAACATTGCTCCCCAAATGAGAATGGAGCGCATTATTTTACCGGTTGGTGATTCACCCGGACCTTGTCCGCCGCGCATATTGTTATTTTCATTTCGAAAATTTGGCTTTGGACCCGAGCTTTTACTGTCCTTCTTTGGGAAACCTTTTGTTTTCTTGTCGGATGTATTGTCTTCTGAAGATTGGTGCATTTGATTCATTATGATCTCGGCTCCGATGGTTTTAAGCATCGCTTTGTAAAATTCTGGGAAAAAGAATGTGTGGGTGACGATTATCAATACCACTTCATTGCTTTTGGTGTAAAAAAAGGACAGTTATGGTGTTTTTTAGGATGTACGCCCAAATCGTCTATCGAACTCTCGTAATTGCATTTCGAGAATGATTGGTCTGCCATGCGGACAAACTCCAGGCATTTCGCAAGCAAATAGATCTTGGATCAGAGATTTCATTTCGCTTTCTGACAATACATGACCTGCCTTGATTGCGGCTTTGCATCCCATCGTTGCCGCAATATTGTCTCTGCTTCCATGTGGTCTGATTTCTTCATATTCTCTGAATTGGGTGATGATTTCTTGCAATGCTAAGTGTTCAGTTCCAGCAATGATGTCGAAAGGAACTGCTATAACGCTGATTTCCTTGCCTTCTTGGGAGAATCTGAATCCTAATTTTTCCAGATCTCCTTGCAAATGCGTGAAAATCAGGAAGTCTTCCGGTAAGAGATTGACCAGGATTGGGAATAACAGAGTCTGACCTTGTACGGCTTGCACATTCAAAGCTCTGAGAGATTTTTCATAGATGATTCTCTCATGTGCGGCATGTTGATCAACAATCATTACTCCATCTGAGTTTTGAATGAAGATATATTTTGCATGCAATTGCCACATTGAACCGAATTCTCTTTGTGAGATCGGAACATGTTCTGTTTTTGGGGCAAGTAATTCCTGCTCGGCTCCAAACAAATGCTCGAATGCTGTTCTATGACGGGAAGTGATTTCTTGTGAATCTGAATTTCTAATATTGGAATGTACAATCTCTCCGGTCATGCGATTTACATATGATGCGCCTGTATTTATTGTGTCTTTGTGCGTTGAAATGCTTAATCTCTCAAATGGCTGACTTGCTATTTGTTCTCTGAATTGCATTTCAGGTATGATATGCGCCTTTGAAAGTGCATTACCAATGGCATGATGTATGGCATTATAAATACCTCTTTCATATTCGAATTTGACTTCATGTTTTTGTGGATGGACATTCACATCGACTTTTGTCGGATCTATGGTGAGATTTACCACAAAAAAAGGATGCATGTTTTTTTCAATCAGATGTTCATATGGCTGAAATACAGCATGAGCCAATGAACGACTGATGATAGGTCTTTGATTCATGAAAAAATGTTGACCTGCTCTGGATTGCCTTGCCAAATGGGGAAGTCCGGCAAATCCGCTCACAAGAACCTCAGGGGATTCATGTTGTATTGGCAATAGTCCCTCAGAAACTTCTTTTCCATAGAGATTTTTTATGCGTTCTTGCAATGTTGAAACAGGTACATCAAACACCAGTGTATCACCATCATAGAATGTGAATCTGCATTCCGGATGACCAAGCGCCGAGCGATACATGGTTTCTGAAATATGTCTGAATTCAACCAAGTCCGATTTCAAGAATTTTTTTCTGGCGGGAACATTGAAAAACATGTTTTTTACGATGACTTGCGTGCCGACTTCCGTCATGCATGGTTCTAATGTGAGTTCTTGCAAGGGTTCCGCTGATAATGACCAACCATGTTCTGCATCTCTTCTTTTTGTTTTGATTTCTAGATGAGCAACCGCGGCTATGGAAGCGAGTGCTTCGCCTCTGAAGCCAAGCGTTGCAATTCTTTCGAGATCTTGTGATGTTTTGATTTTACTGGTGGCATGTCTTTGAATACTGAGAAGAAGATCTTCTTTACTCATTCCTGATCCATTATCAATAACATGTATCGCTTGTTTTCCGGCTTTATGAGCAATGACGAGTATTGAATCAGCACCTGCATCGAGTGCATTCTCAACCAATTCTTTGATGATGGATTCTGGTCTTTGCACAACTTCTCCCGCCGCAATTTGATTTGCGATATGATCGGGAAGAAGTGCTATTGTTTTTGTGGGAAGCATATTGTTAGTCACCGAAACTTATACCGATATCTCTTGCGGTTTGAATGATTTCACTGTCAATTGGAACGCGTTTCATTCTGCGAGTCACTTCGCTAAGAGGAACTGTATTAACATATGGAGGATCGAGTGCAACCATTACATCGGAATGACCATCGGCAATCGCTCTGACTGCTGAAGCACCGAATCGAAGAGCTAGTAATCTGTCATTTGCCGTGGGCATTCCACCTCTTTGCAAATGTCCGAGCACAACTAGTCGAGTTTCTTTGCCTGTATGATGCTCAATTTCTTTGACAAGTTTTTCTCCGGCCCCACCCAATCTTACTGCTTGACCAATAGTTTGGCCAATGACAGAAACGCTACCGTCTTTTGGAAGTGCGCCTTCTGCAATGACAATGATTGAAAAATGGGAACCTGAGTGTTCTCTATCTTGAATTTTATTGACAATGGAATCGATGTCATAGGGTATTTCCGGAAGCAAGATACAATCAGCTGTCCCGGCAATTCCTGAATGCAATGCTATCCAGCCGGCATATCTTCCCATGACTTCGACGATCATCACTCTTTCATGTGCTTCGGCAGTGGAATGTAATCGATCAATGCAATTGGTTGCGAATTCAACAGCAGTTTCAAAACCAAATGTTGCAATTGTTTTTTCGAGGTCATTGTCAATTGTTTTTGGAACACCAATCACTTGCAATCCCTTCTTGGCAAGTATATGTGCTATTTCCATAGAGCCATCTCCACCAATGGAGATGAGTGCATCGATTCCCATGGATTTGAATGTGGAAATGATTTCATCTGTTCGATCAATTTCGGTTATTATTCCATCGGAATTCACAATTGGGTAATGCAAGGGATTACCTTTATTGGTTGTCCCGAGTATGGTTCCTCCGAGATGTGTTATTCCACGGACGGAATCCGGAGTAAGTTCCATGGTTCCACCACCATGTCTTGTGAATTCATTGGGTGAAAGGATACCATTGAATCCATTGCGAATTCCTATGCATTTCCAATTCCTTTGATGAGCGGATAGAACCGCTGAGCGTATAACTGCATTTAATCCCGGCGCATCGCCGCCACCGGTGCTGATTGCTATTGTTTTGGACATTTTTTTCTATGATTATTCTTGATGTTCTTCTCGAGGCTTTCTGAGATTTAATCTATCCCAAACAAATCCGCCGATTTCTTTTCCTATTCTATTGCCTTCATCGCAAGCTCTGCGAAAATGAATGCCTCCATAAATGCGACTGATGGATGCTTCATATGCTGCTGCATGATAATTTGGGAATGTGCGGATTGGTAAACCAAATCGTATTTCAGTTGAATCTGCAAATGAAAATTCACCAAAGAGTCTTGTGAGTACTTCCGCACTTGCAGATGAAATAGTGCTATGACCGCTTGTATGTTCGGGGAAAGGAGGAGTCTGAAGATATGGTTCCCAGGTTGAGTCAATATATTTATTGATAAATGTGACTGGGCGAATATAGTGAGATGAGTATTTTTCATTCCAACATGCAGTGAAGGCATCAAAGAGTGTTGTTCCAACAAGAGTATATGCTTCAATTGCTTGCATCATGTCTGCATTGATTCTGTCACATCCCACTTTTGCGAGAGCAAGCCAATGTCCACCGGGTGAAATTTGTCTTGTATTAAAAACAAAATGTCCTTGATGCCATGCTTTGATTGGATTGCAGTCCCAAAATGCAGCGATTTCTTTTTGTTCAATCGTAAGATTTTTGGAAGTGATATACACTTGCATCACTTGATCATAAAATGGTGAATTTGGTGTTTCATCATAATTGATTGGTGGAAGTGGTCTGAATTGGGATGCAGAATCAAGTACCAATGTGCGCATAGTTTTGAACCATGGATCGAGTGGATCTGCAAATTCCGGTGGAGTTGGTTCCCATTTACCTTTTCCCTTAGGAAAATTATAGCGTGGTCGAGCTTGATTCTTAGTATATCCATCATCCTTGAACCATGCTATCACATATTTCCCAACATTCTCACCATGCTTTATGGAGCGTTCAATGATATCATCGCCTTTGTCAATATCTTCATATTCATCTTCGATCACTTCGATCTGAGCTTTATACATGCTGTCGGAATAATGCGAACGATACAACACTTTTTTTACCAAAGTTTTATACGCTGAAATGGCGCATAATCTCCAGTCATATTTAAGGGATATATCAGGCATGGGAGGATTGTCGAATCTATTCAGTTGTCCTGTCAGCGGTCTATATTGTGTAGCAAATCCGGGTTGTGCCGCAGTATAAGCGGCAATATTAGCATAAGCATAATGTTTGGAAATAACCGCCGGTGAAAATCCATCTTCCATGATGATGTCGGTCATCATGGCATTCCAATCATGCACAAATCGAGCCTGCTTATATTTGATGGAATCGGGAATCGATTGTTTTTGAGCAATGAGAGAAAAGGAATTCGATGCTACCATTACTGCAAATAACACAATGAGCTTTTTCATATTTGGTCTTCAGGATTTGATGAGAGTAATTTTGAGTATATCAATTTTGGTCCATGTTTGCCGGAAACATCATTTCCAATAACAGAAAACCCATTCTTGACATTTATTGCGTACATGATTGAGTTATTTATGAGCGTTTTCGTTCTAATCAATCTGTAATGATGGTTTAGGCACCATTCATGTTGCATATGCATAAGATATTGTGCTATTCCATGTTCTCTAAACTTAGGATGAACGCCACCGATCCAACTGTAGAAAACATCATCGGAATATTGATAGCCGATTTTGCATGCTATTAGAATGTTGTCAGAATTTCTTGCCAACAACATTAATGCATGTTTGTGTTTCAATGCACTGAAATATTCATGATTAGGCTTGTTCTCGAAAAGTGACATTGATAAATTTACCAATTCATCCAAAAGAGCATCATTTGGGATTGAATCTATGCAATCGAAAGTGATTTCTCCAAATTGGCTGTGTATGGTGTTTTCAGTCATTAACTAAGATACAAAAATGCTAACTTGTCTTCTATGACTTTTGTTCTTTCAACTTTATTTCATTCATCATGCATCATCTTCAATCTTCAATCGAATCTCTTATTGGTAGTTCAGTCGAATATCTACAAGGTCAAAATAATCTTGCTGTTTTGGAGGATTTTCTCCAAGCTTTGAATGTAGGTGAAATTCGTGCTGCAACTTGTGATGAATCCGGAACTTGGACTGTTCATCAATGGGTGAAGCAGGGAATATTGATGCTGTTTAAGGTCGGAGTTTTGAAGGATATGTCTATTTCGGGAATGCCATTCTTTGATAAGCATACAATCCCATTGAAAGAAATGTCCATAAGTGACAATGTGCGTTTGGTTCCAGGTGGCTCTGCCATTAGGACCGGATCATATATTGCACCCGGAGTGATTTGCATGCCACCAATGTATATAAATATCGGTGCATATGTTGATTCGGGTACAATGGTTGATTCACATGCTCTGGTTGGTACATGTGCTCAAATAGGGAAGAATGTACATATCAGTGCGGCTGCTCAAATAGGTGGAGTACTGGAGCCAGCCGGTGCCAGGCCGGTGATTATAGAGGACAATGTTATGATAGGTGGAAATTGCGGAGTATATGAAGGCGTTTTGATTCGTAATCGAGCAGTATTGGGTACAGGAGTGATTCTCAATGCTTCGACTCATGTTTATGACTTGGTAAATGGGATTGTAATCAAGCCTAAAGCAGGGCAGCCATTGGAGATTCCGGCGAATGCCGTGGTCATACCCGGTTCAAGGTCAATTGAATCTTCATTTGGTAGAGAGCATGGGCTTTCAATATCAACGCCATTGATTGTTAAATATCGTGATGAGAAAACTGATGCAAAAACGGCATTGGAAGATGCTTTGAGATAAAAAAAAAGCCGTCATTTGACGGCTTTATCGAGTTTCTCTGTGAATCGTATGTCTGCGAAGGAAAGGATTGTATTTCTTGATTTCCAATCTCTCAGGATGATTCTGTTTGTTTTTGGTAGTGGTATAGCGGGAAGCTGGTCTGCCTTCTTTTTTTGCTTCCGTGCACTCAAGCGTAATAATGACGCGGGCTCCTTTCTTAGCCATGGCCTAGTCCTGAAATTATACTTTAATATTGAATTTCAATAGAATGAACGACAAAAATAGGTAATTCACCGAGATAATTCAGCTTTTTTTTTGTGATTTCTTACATATTTGATACCGAGTAATCAATTTAACCCAAAATATTTTTGAAATATCCTCTTGTTCAATTCCAAAAAAACTGTAACTTTGTAGTCTCTGCAATTAAGGGCAGGTACCAGAGCGGTCAAATGGAGCAGACTGTAAATCTGCCGGCTTCGCCTTCGGAGGTTCGAATCCTTCCCTGCCCACACAATTGCGAGTATTTTGAAATGCGGGAGTAACTCAGTTGGTAGAGTCACAGCCTTCCAAGCTGTTGGTCGCGAGTTCGAGTCTCGTCTCCCGCTCAACCGAATCAATGCAGAGCCGTTGTGCTGCATGAAATGCTGATGTAGCTCAGTTGGTAGAGCACTTCCTTGGTAAGGAAGAGGTCGACGGTTCAATCCCGTTCATCAGCTCTTCACATGTGTATTTAGACGATTACGGGTGTAGCTCAATCGGTAGAGCAACGGTCTCCAAAACCGTAGGTTGTGGGTTCGAGTCCTACCGCCCGTGCTACGGCCAAAACAGTCACAGGATTGATATGATTGCGAAAATCAAACAATATTCAGGCGAAGTCTCCAAAGAGATGAAGAAGGTTTCTTGGCCTACCAAGCAGCAATTGAAAGAATCTACAACAGTGGTTATAGTCACATGTTTGTTGATCTCGGCATTTGTTTGGATTATAGATTTCTTGATGACATCGTTCATACAGACGATATTCTAAGTCGGGATGTCTGTGTTTGATTCAGTATTGTGAAATGCTGAATCTTTTTGTCTTAGCCGCAAATTTCCGCATGGAATGAATATGGAAGAATTTAACAATACGCCGATTCGTCATGATTTAAAGTGGTATGCACTGCGTACATTCACCAGTCATGAGGCTCGTGTAAAGGCAAGTATCGAGCAAGAGCTTGTTCGCCTTGGCATTGAGGAAAAAGTGCGTACCATCATCATTCCTCAGGAAACTGTGTATGAGGTTCGAAATGGAAAGAGGCGTACACGCATAAAGAATACATTGCCTGGTTATTTGCTTATTGAAGCTAACCTTGACAAGAAACTAAAAGAGATTATTTGCTCATTACCATCAGTAGTCAGCTTTGCTGGTACAAAGACCGAGCCTACTCCAATTCAGCGAGATGAAGTGGATCGGATACTTGGAAGGATGGAAGAGCGTAAGAATATAGCAACCATTGAAACCTCATTTGCCGTTGGTGATCCTGTAAAGGTGATCGAAGGGCCTTTTGCCACATTTAGTGGTACAGTGAAGGCTGTCAACATTGAGAAGCAGAAGTTAAAGGTTGAGGTTGGTATTCTTGGAAGAAAGACACCTGTAGAGCTTGACTTCAGTCAAGTTGAAATGGAAAATCATTGATAAATCATTGTCTCATATACCGTATCGTCTAAAGTTATGGCAAAAAAAATAATGGGTTCGTTCAAGCTTCAGCTTAAAGCGGGCCAAGCAACCATGTCACCACCGGTTGGCCCTGCATTTGGTCAGCGTGGCTTGAATGGTATGCAATTCGTAAAAGAATTCAATGCGAAAACTTCAAAGGATGGCGATATGATCATCCCCGCATTGGTCACCTTCTTTTCTGACAAATCTTTTTCTTTTGTTCTGAAATCACCTCCGGCGGCGGTTTTGCTTGCGAAAGCGGCAGGACTTCCAGGTGGAAGCTCGACACCGAACAAAGTTAAAGTTGGCAAGGTGACTTCAAAGCAAGTTGAAGACATTGCAAAATCAAAAATGCAGGACCTAAACTGTGATTCCATGGAGAGTGCGGTAAGCATGATTAGCGGTACTGCTCGCTCAATGGGTATTGTAGTAGAAGGTTAATTTTTTCTTTTCTAATAGAACGATAATATCATGAAATCACATGGCAAGCGTTTTAAAAACGCTATGAAAAACGTTGATCTCGCGAAGGAATATGCACTTCGTGATGCGGTAGAGCTGGTTAAAAAAAATGCAACCGCTAAGTTCGACGAATCGTTCGATGTGGCGATCCGCCTTGGTGTGGATCCCAGAAAAGCCGACCAGCTCGTTCGCGGCACAGTGTCGCTTCCTCACGGAACAGGTAAATCCGTAAGAGTATTGGTGATGGCCAGATCGCCCAAAGATGCAGAAGCATTGGCGGCCGGTGCAGATTATGCAGGCCTTGAAGAATACTCAGAGAAAATCCAGGCAGGTTGGGCAGATATCGACGTCATCATTGCAACTCCGGATGTAATGGGTGAAGTTGGTAAGCTCGGCCGTATTCTTGGTCCTCGCGGTCTTATGCCAAATCCGAAAAGCGGTACGGTAACCTTTGACGTAGCAAAGGCCGTAAACGAGGTAAAGTCAGGTAAGATCGAATATCGCGTCGATAAAGCAGGGAATGTCCATGCTTCTGTAGGTAAATGTTCATTTACCCAGGATCAATTGGCAGAAAATATCCTTGCATTGTATAATAGTATTTTGCGTTCTAAGCCTTTGACATCAAAAGGTAAATATGTTCGTGGAATCGCTTTCAGTTCTACTATGGGACCTGGTATGAGGATTGTAGAATCTTCACTTACCGGTAATAGTGCTGAATAATTAATTCGTCTATTACGCACTTTTCGGGTATTGGGCTTCTCTCCTATAAACGGAGCCATGACCGAAAGTCATCATTATATTATACTCGTACAATATGGTAACCAAACAGCAGAAAGAGCAGGTTGTTGCCGACTTAGTCGCCATGCTTCAAGGCGCAAGTTCTTTGTACATTCTTGATTATACTTCAATGACCGTAGCGGAGAGCAATAATCTTCGTTCCGAACTTCGCAAGAAGGGTCTCACATTCAAAGTTGCCAAAAACAGGCTTATTCAGCGTGCCTTGGCAGAAGTTGGTGGTTTTGAGATTCCTGAAGATAAGTTTTTTGGTCAGACAGGTATCATTTGCGGATATAGCGATGCAATCGCTCCTGCAAAAATCATCAGGGATGTATCTGAAAAGTCGGAAAAACCAAAGCTTAAGGCTGCTATCGTAGAAGGACAATTCTTCGATGGCAAGCAATTGAAAGTAATTGCCTCATTGCCGACTCGCGAGGATATGATTGCCGCAATCATGGGTAGCCTTGATGCGCCGATTTCCGGTATTGTCGGTTCAATTAATGCGGTTATGCGTGATGTCGCTTCACTTGTTGAAGAAGTCGCCAAGAACAAAGCCGCTTAATTTTACAATAACATTTGAATATTATTTTTTTGGAGTACATCAATGTCAGCAATCGTTGAAGAATTGGTAGAGAAGATTGGAGCCCTCACACTTGTAGAAGCTTCTGAACTCAAAAAAGCACTTGAAGAAAAATTTGGCGTAACAGCAGCAGCCCCAATGATGATGGCCGGTGCACCTGCAGCAGGCGCTCCTGCAGCAGCAGCTGAAGAGCAAACAGAATTTGATGTTGAGCTCACAGACGGTGGTGCTAACAAATTGAATGCAATCAAAGTTGTTCGCGAAATCACAGGTCTTGGTTTGAAAGAAGCCAAAGACATTGTTGAAGCTGCGCCTAAAGTCATTAAAGAAGCTGCTTCCAAGGAAGAAGCTGAGTCAATCAAGAAGAAACTCGAAGAAGCAGGCGCAAAAGTTACTCTCAAGTAATTTTAAAAGAGCCCTGAGCTTCTTTCCCTTCGGGGAACACAGTTTGAGAGGGCGACAAGGGATGATATCCGCATGTCGCCCGCTCTTGTCTTCGAAAAGTTTGACTTTCTTACTATCCCTGTAAGGGCAAGATGTTCGCAACGGACATAACAATACATTCCGTATTCGACATATACATAGGATTTCTCGATCGGATCCTCTGAAGATCTCATCGGGAAATTGTCATTTTTTCTCTATCTGTTGGAATGTCATCAAAAAGATGATAGCCAACCATAGCATTTACTAGAGTTTGCTCTCTTGATCCCAAGGAGAAGACGAATGAATAAACCTCAATATACGAGTGATGGGCGCATAGTTCGATTACGCGATCGCGTCAATTTTGCCCAACAGCGTGAATATGCCGCATATCCAGATCTGCTGAATTTGCAGATTGAATCATATAAGGACTTTTTGCAGGAGGATTTACATCCTATCATGCGAAAGGTTAAGGGCTTGCAACAGGCCTTCTTACTTAACTTCCCCATAGAGGATTCTTCCGAGATATTCCAATTGGAATTCATGGAATATTTCATAGAAAAACCGAAATATTCCGAGGAAGAATGTCGTGAAAGGGAGTTAACTTATGCAAAAGCTCTGAAAGCACGCATGCGTCTTTCAAGTAAAGCAGATCCTTCCTCTGAAGATTATATAGATCCAATTGAACAAGAAGTGTATTTGGGGAATATCCCCGCAATGACACCTCGTGGCACATTTATCATCAATGGTGCCGAGAGAGTTATAGTAGCCCAGCTTCATCGTTCACCGGGTGTGTTTTTTGATGCGACTTTGCATGCAAATGGTTCAAGAATCTACACTGCTCGTGTAATACCTTTCAAAGGTTCATGGATAGAATTCACAACCGACATCCATGATGTCATGTATGCATATATTGACCGCAAGAAAAAGTTTCCAGTAACCACTTTGCTTCGTGCTTTGGGTTATTCTTCCGATGAGCAAATCTTGGGATTGTTCGAACTCGCGATGGATGTTCCTGCGGATCAACTTGATGATTCATATATCGGTCGCAGAATCGGTGGCGATGTCATTGATGTCAGCACCGGTGAAATCATTGCAACTCGTGATATGGTCATTGATGAAGCTATGATGGTCTTATTCAGACAGTCAGAACTTGATTCGGTTCGAGTATTCCGTTATGAAAATGTGAATGATGAGCCGGTGATTGCAAAAACATTGGCAAAGGATACAACACGCACTCGTGAAGAAGCGCTTGAAGTCATTTATCGTCAAATGCGTTCAAGTGATCCACCGGATATGGAAACAGCACTTGCTTTGCTGGAAAAGCTATTCTTCAATGATAAGCGATATGATCTTGGAATTGTTGGTCGTTTCCGTATCAATGACAAACTAAAGTTGAATGCACCTCTTGATTGTACTGTTTTGCGCTTGGAAGACATTGTAACAATCATTCAATATTTGATTGATCTTCATGATCAGAAGCAAACAGTTGATGATATTGATCACTTGGGCAATCGTCGCGTAAGAACAGTTGGAGAACAACTTTCTGCGCAGTTCAATCTTGGTTTGACCAGAATGTCTCGTACGATCAAAGAGCGCCTCAGCATGTATGATGGTGAGTCTATGACTCCATCTGAGCTTGTGAATGCGCGTACGATCACCAGTGTGGTGAATCAATTCTTTGGGACAAATCAGTTGTCACAATTCATGGATCAAACAAATCCATTGTCAGAATTGACACATAAGCGTCGTACTTCTGCATTGGGTCCCGGTGGTTTGACTCGTGAAAGAGCTGGTTTCGAGGTTCGAGATGTTCACTATACTCATTATGGACGCCTCTGCCCGATTGAAACACCCGAAGGTCCAAATATCGGTTTGATTTCATCTTTGGCTATTCATGCCCGCGTCAATGAGTTTGGTTTCATTGAAACTCCATATCGCAAAGTCAATAATGGAAAAGTGACTGATGAAATCGAATTTTTGTCAGCCGAAAAAGAAGAAGGTCTTATCATTACTCCTGCTTCTACTGAAGTTGACAAAGCAGGCTATATTACCGGTGAGCGTGTCAAGGCACGTCAAAGCGGTGACTTCGTAGTAGTTTTACCCGGTGATATTCAGTATATGGATGTTAGTACGGATCAAATTACTAGTCCTGCTGCATCACTCATTCCATTCCTTGAACATGATGATGCGAATCGTGCGCTCATGGGTTCAAACATGCAACGTCAAGGTGTTCCATTGCTTAGACCAAAGGCTCCTTTGGTTGGTACCGGTATGGAAGTAAGGGTAGCTCATGATTCAAGAGCAATTATTCTTGCAGAAGATGATGGTGTGGTGGAATATGTATGCGCTGATTTTATCAGACTGCGTTATAATGATAATAGAACTCCTATCGAAAAGATGATTTCTTTTGAAACTGAAAGAGTTCACACATATACGCTTCAAAAATTCTACCGTACCAATCAAGACACTTGTATTAATCAGCGTCCTCTAGTTCGTTCAGGCGAGCAAGTGGTGAAAGGTCAACCATTGGCTGATGGTGCCGCAACAGAAATGAGTGAATTGGCTCTTGGACAAAATGTACTAGTTGCATTCATGCCATGGCGAGGTTATAATTTCGAAGATGCGATCATCATTAGTGAGCGTCTGGTTGCGGAAGATGTGTTTACTTCAATACATATTGAAGAATACACACTTCAAGTACGAGATACAAAAAGAGGTGAAGAGGAATTCACGAAGGAAATTCCTAATGTAAGCGAAGAAACCACTAAAGATCTCGATGACAATGGTATTGTTCGCCCAGGTGCGAAAGTACGCGAAGGCGATATCCTCATAGGAAAGATTACTCCAAAAGGGGAATCAGATCCTACACCTGAAGAAAAACTTCTCAGAGCAATTTTCGGTGATAAAGCCGGTGATGTGAAAGATGCATCTCTCAAAGCACCTCCGGGTCTCAAAGGGATTGTAATCAATACAAAACTATTCAGTCGCCGCATGATGGCATCAGATGCTGAATTGCGTGCTGAAGAGAAAAAACGTCAAGAAGTCATCACAAAGCGTGAAGGCAAGATGCTGAAATTGCATGATGATGATTGTGCTTCAAGGCTTGCTCAACTACTCGATGGCAAAAAAGTTCTCGGCATAAAATTAGCAAATGATAGAGTTGTGTTCCGCGCAGGTTCAACGATCAATGAAAGAGAAGTACTTGAAAAATATAATGAAGGTACTTTGAAAATCGATGCTTTGGATGTGGAACAATCATGGTTTGATGATGAAGATACCATGAATCTTGTTCGCCAATTGATGCATAATTATGCAGCAAAGAAGAATGATATTCAGGCGGATACAAGAGCAGAGAAGAATAAGATTGCCGCTGGTGACGAATTGCAACCTGGCATTCTTCAAATGTCAAAAGTGTATGTGGCTAAGAAGCGCAAATTGCAAGTTGGTGACAAAATGGCCGGTCGTCACGGAAACAAAGGTATTGTTTCCAAGATTGTACCACTTGAAGACATGCCATTCTTGCCTGATGGCACTCCTGTTGACATTGTGCTCAATCCGCTTGGCGTACCTTCTCGTATGAATCTTGGTCAGCTCTTCGAAACTGCTCTTGGTTGGGCAGGAATGAAGATGGGCGTACATTTTGCGACACCGATTTTCGATGGTGCAAGTTGGGATGAAGTAGGTGACTATCTTGAAAAAGCAGGATTACCCAGAACAGGAAAAACAGTCTTGTTTGATGGTCGCAGTGGTGAACCTTTTGAGCATGAAGTAACCGTTGGGGTTATCTATATGCTCAAGCTTTCACACTTGGTAGAAGACAAGATTCACGCTCGTTCAATCGGACCATACTCGCTCATTACTCAGCAACCTCTTGGTGGTAAAGCGCAATTTGGTGGCCAGCGTCTGGGAGAGATGGAAGTTTGGGCTTTGGAAGCTTATGGTGCGGCACATACATTGCAAGAAATGTTAACTCTGAAATCAGATGATGTAACAGGTAGAGCAAAAATGTATGAAGCAATCGTGAAAGGCGAAAATATTCCAAATCCGAATATTCCTGAATCATTTAATGTTCTCGTAAGAGAATTGCAAGGTCTCTGTTTGGATGTTGTCATCGAATAATGACAATCTCTGACAGATGTTGAGTTGAACCCGGAGATTCGTCTCCCATTAAAGTAGAACTATTTATACATCCAAATGGAGAAGTTCGATGCAAGCGCATTCAATTCCCCGAAAAGGATTTTCTCAGATAACAATTAAGATCGCATCACCCGATGAAGTGCTCAACCGCTCCATGGGTGAAGTGACCAAACCTGAAACGATCAACTATCGCTCATTCAGACCAGAAAAAGATGGTCTCTTTTGCGAAAAGATCTTTGGCCCCATACGAGATTGGGAATGCGCATGCGGAAAGTATAAGCGCATTCGCTATAAAGGTATCGTATGCGATCGTTGCGGAGTTGAGGTAACTCAGAAATCCGTACGTCGTGAGAGAATGGGACATATCATGTTGGCAGTACCGGTGGTACATATCTGGTTCCTCCGTTCTTTACCAAGCAAGATTTCTCATGCTCTAGGCATGATTACAAAAGATGTTGAACGAATCGTTTACTATGAATCATATGTGGTGGTTCAGCCGGGAAGCACAGGACTAACAAGAAAAGATCTTCTTACTGAAGAACAATATCTTGAAGTCATGGCATCGCTTTCTACAGCTGAAAGAGCCATGGATGATGATGATCCAAAAAAATTCATTGCATTGATTGGTGGCGAGGCGATTAAAGAATTGCTAAAGCGCATTGATCCTGAAAATGATTTTGAAACACTTCGCATTCAGTTGCGTGATGAAACTTCTCAACAGAGAAAGGCTGACTTGCTCAAGAGACTTCGCATTCTTGAGGCATTTACAGGCACGGAATTACCAAATAAGTCTCGTCCTGAATGGATGGTGCTTGATGTTGTTCCCGTTATTCCTCCTGATCTCAGACCTCTCGTTCCATTGGAAGGCGGTCGTTTTGCAACTTCCGATTTGAATGACTTATATCGCCGAGTGATCATTAGAAATAATCGCTTGCGCAGATTGATTGACATCAAAGCTCCTGAAGTGATTTTGCGCAATGAAAAGCGTATGCTTCAAGAATCTGTAGATGCACTATTCGACAATAGTCGTCGTAGTGTCCGCTCAGAATCACAAAGAGCGCTCAAATCACTTGCTGATGTACTCAAAGGTAAAACTGGTCGATTCCGCCAGAACCTTCTCGGTAAGCGTGTCGATTATTCAGGTCGTTCCGTTATTGTTGTTGGTCCTGAATTGAAGATTCATGAATGTGGTCTTCCAAAAGATATGGCTGTTGAATTGTTCAAGCCTTTCATCATTCGCAAATTGATTGAAAGAGGACATGTCAAAACAGTTAAAAGTGCAAAGAAACTGGTTGAAAGAAAAACCAATGAAGTTTGGGATATCTTGGAAAAGGTGATTGATGGTCATCCAGTGATGCTCAATCGTGCTCCGACTTTGCACAGACTTGGTATTCAGGCATTCCAGCCTCGCTTGATTGAAGGGAAAGCAATTCAATTGCATCCACTGGTAACAACAGCTTTCAATGCCGATTTCGACGGCGATCAGATGGCTGTTCACTTACCTATCAGTCATGAAGCTCAGCTTGAGGCATTGCTTCTTATGCTTGCTTCTCATAATATTATGCACACGCAGCATGGTGATCCAATTGCGGTTCCTTCACAGGACATGGTTTTGGGTGCATATTATTTGACAAAGCTTCGTCGTGGCGCAAAAGGAGAAGGGAAGATATTTGCTTCTGCCTCTGAGGTAATCATTGCGTATAATTCCAAGCAAATTACATTGCATACCAAAATCAAAGTACGCATTGATTCTGAGCAAGGAAAGCGCTCACAGCTTATTGAAACAACTGTCGGTCGAGTAATCTTCAATCAAATCGTTCCTAAAGAAATGGGCTATTTGAATGAGCTCTTGACAAAAGGTCGTTTGCGTCAAATCATTGGTTTGTGTTTCCGTAAAGCCGGACTTGCAAAAACAGTTGAATTCCTTGACAATTTGAAGGAAATCGGATTCCTCACTGCTACACGCGGTGGATTGTCTGTATCTATCTCAGATGTTGTGATTCCAGATGAAAAGCAAACAATCATTGATAAAGCACAAGAAACAGTTGACAATATCGAAGAATACTATCAGAATGGTGTGATCACTTCAGGTGAGCGCTATAATAAGATCATCGATACTTGGTCCAATGCAACGAATCGTGTAGCTGATAAACTCTATTCAGAACTTCAAAGAGAATCTGATGGATTCAATACTTTCTGGATGATGCTTGACTCACAGGCTAGAGGTTCGAAAGAACAGATTAGACAGCTTGCCGGTATGCGTGGTTTGATGGCCAAGCCACAAAAATCACTCACTGGGTCAAGCGCCGAATTGATTGAAAATCCGATTATTTCAAACTTCAAAGAAGGTTTGACAATTCTCGAGTATTTCATTTCAACACACGGTGCTCGTAAGGGTCTCGCAGATACAGCGTTGAAGACAGCTGATGCAGGTTATTTGACTCGTCGTTTGCATGATGTTGCTCAAGATATGATCATCTCTCATGATGATTGCGGTACAATCCGTGGTGTTGAGATGCGAGCTTTGAAAGACGGTGAAGATATTAAAGAACCATTGTCTGAAAGAATTCTTGGAAGATGTGCACTCGTTGACGTAATCAGTCCTGAGACCGGTGAAGTCATCATCAAAAAAGGTGAAATCTTCAATGAAGAAAATGTTCAGAAGGTTGCTGAAACATCTCTTGAATCCGTAACTATCCGTTCTGTACTTACTTGCGAATCTCGTCGTGGAGTTTGTGCGAAGTGTTATGGAAGAAATATGGCAACCGGACAAATGGTTGATGTTGGTGAAGCAGTTGGTACTATCGCTTCTCAATCAATCGGTGAACCTGGTACGCAGCTTACTCTTCGTACATTCCACACCGGTGGTACAGCATCACTCGTTGCTTCACAGTCGACTGTTCTTGCAAAATTTGATGGTCAAATCACATTCGAGAATGTGAAGACAGTTGCCTATGAAGATGAAAATGGTATGGATGTTTCTGTTGTGATCAGTCGAAGCGGAATCATTTACATTACCGAACCTGAGACAGGTCGTGTGATGACACGCTATGATGCCGTCTATGGTGCACTTCTCAAAGTTGTTGATGGACAAAAAATCTCCAAGAATGATTTGATTTATGATTGGGATCCATACAACTCCACGATCATCACTGAAAAAGCCGGTACTGTACGTTATCGCGATCTTATTCCATCATTGACATATCGTGAAGAGAATGATGAGCAGACAGGTCACATCACTAAAGTTGTGATTGAGTCTCGTGATCGTTCAAAGATGCCTTCCATTGAAATCGTTGATGACAGTGGCAATATCCTTCATACATATATCATTCCAATCAGAGCACAAATCAGTGTTGATGACAATGAGCGCGTCAGCGTTGGTACAAGACTTGTAAAGATTCCAAGAGATTTGGGTCGAATGAGAGATATCACGGGAGGTTTGCCTCGCGTTACAGAACTCTTCGAAGCAAGAGCTCCGCAGAATCCTGCAGTTGTTTCTGATATTGATGGAACAATCACATTCAAGCAGGCAAAGCGTGGTCAGCGTGGTATTGTCGTGACATCACTCGATGGTCATACTACAACTGATTATACCGTTCCTTCGAGTAAATATGTACTTGTTCAGGAAGGTGATTTGGTACGCGCCGGGGATCGTCTCACAGATGGTTCAATCAATCCTCATGATATTCTTCGAATCAAAGGTGTTGGTGCTGTTCAGGAATATCTTGTGAATGAGATTCAAGAAGTGTATCGTATGCAAGGTGTGAAGATCAATGATAAGCATATCGAAGTCATTGTTCGTCAGATGTTGCAAAAAGTACGCATCGTGGATTCCGGTGATTCTACATTCCTCTTCAATGATCAAGTTGATCGTTTGAAATTCTTGGATGAGAATGAAGTTCTTAAATCACAAGTGGTTGTTGATGACAAAGGTGATTCTCGCTTTAAAGTCGGACAACTTGTACCCAAGAAGAGATTCAAAGAAGTGAATGTAGAGCTTGCCAAGAAGGAGAAATTGGTTTCTACAGGTGTAGATGCCGAACCTTCAACAGGTGAACCACTCTTGCTCGGAATTACTCAAGCTTCTCTTACAACTGAAAGTTGGCTTTCAGCATCTTCATTCCAAGAAACCACAAGGGTTCTTGCAGATGCTTCAATTGCATCAAAGATTGATACTCTTTCAGGATTGAAAGAAAATATCATCATTGGACAATTGGTACCTGCAGGTACAGGTCTTCGTCATTATCATGACATGATCGTCACAAGTGAAGTTGGAAATATCTTCGGTGGTGAGATGATTTCTGAACAACAAGATGATGAAGCAGAAGGAACCGATGGTTTTAGAAGATTAGGCAGAAGACGCATTTCTGTATAATCATTATAACTAAAAACAGCCCCGTAATATAAAGGGCAGACATATTGTTTGTCTGCCCTTTTCTTTTCTCATTAGATATAATCCGTATGCAAACCTTGATTCTTGACGGTTATTCACTCACGATTTCTGAATTGGTGGCATTTGCCAATCAATCACATATTGCTGTTGCATTGTCAGATGCAGCGAAAATTGAAATGCAAAAAAGCAGAGACATCATTGAGGACTGGGTGAATTCCGGTGAAATTATCTATGGAATAACAACAGGTTTTGGTGAATTTTCGAATGTCGTCATCCCTAGAGAACGCATTGAAGAATTGCAAGAAAATTTGATCATCTCTCATAGTGCCGGTATAGGTTCTTATCTTGAAAGACATATCGTTAGAGGCATGATGATCCTGAGAATTAATGCGCTTGCCAAAGGGTGCTCGGGAATACGGATAAGTACAGTGGAAACATTGATTGCAATGTTAGAACATGATCTTATTCCGGCTGTTCCATCACAAGGTTCTGTAGGCTCAAGTGGCGATTTAGCTCCTCTTTCACATATTGCTTTGGCACTCATCGGCAAAGGTGAAATACTCATGCAGGACGGAAAGGTCATCCCTTCTCAAGATGCCTTGAAGTCATGTGGGATTCAACCTGTTTCATTGCAAGCAAAAGAAGGACTTGCCCTGATCAATGGAACTCAAATGATGACTTCACTTGGTGCTTTTGCCGTGCATAGAGCAAAGAATCTTGTTGACTTGGCCGATTTAGCAGGTGCTTTGAGTATTGATGCACTCAGAGGTACGGATACAGCATTTGATGAGCGCATTCATGCTATGAGGGGATTTCCTGGACAATTGACAACTGCTTCAAGACTCCGTGCTTTATTGAAGAATAGTGAGATAAGAGAATCTCATAGAGAAGGCGATGGTTTGGTTCAGGATGCCTATTCGCTTCGTTGCATGCCTCAAGTTCATGGTGCTTCACGCGATGCAATTGAATATGTGGAGCGCGTGATTGGAATAGAGCTGAATTCGGCAAATGACAATCCATTGATTTTTGCTGAAGATAAATCACATCTGGAAGGTGGAAACTTTCATGGACAGCCCATTGCATTGGCACTTGATTTTTTAGCCATTGCATGTGCTGAACTTGGGAATATTTCTGAACGAAGAACAGAAAGAATGGTGAATGGCGCATTGAGCAATGGTCTGCCAAGATTTCTTGCAAAAGACGGAGGTCTTCAATCCGGAATGATGATTGCTCAATATACAGCAGCGGCATTGGTTTCCGAGAATAAAGTACTTTGTCATCCCGCAAGCATCGATTCTATTCCAACATCAGCCAATCAAGAAGATCATAATTCAATGGGTAGTATTTCAGCAAGAAAAGTCCATCATATTTTGGATCATGTTGAAACAGTCATTGCCATTGAAATGCTTTGCGCAATTCGTGGGATTGAATTCCATGCACCGCTAAAATCAAGTCCGATTTTGGAAATTGTAAAAGACAGAATTCGAAAGACAATACCGGTAACTGATCATGATGCAATCATTCATCATGAAATTACATCCATGAAAGAAATCGTGTCAACCGGTGAGCTTCTTTCAGTTATTAATACATTGAATAATTATTCATAAAGGTAAAGTCATGTTTGAACCACAAAAGAAAAAAGTCAAAGAATTGAAAGAAAGAACCGAAGCTTTGCGGAGGTTCCTTTGACATCGATGTCAAACATACTGAGATAGCTGAACGAGAGCAATTGAGCGAACAACCCGGTTTTTGGGATGATGCCATGCAGGCACAAAAAGTGATGCAGGAAATTGCAGAGAGAAAAGAATGGATTACCATTTGGCAATCCGCACAAATATCCGTTGAAGATGTAGGAGCTTTGATAGAGCTAGGTGACGAAGCCGATGATCCATCCATGGAATCTGATATTGATGGAGAATTACTGAAAGCACAAGATGCAGTGGATACGCTTGAACTTAGAAAAATTCTTTCTGCTCCTGATGATGGAAGGAATGCCATTCTTACAATCAATGCAGGTGCCGGTGGTACAGAAGCACAAGACTGGAGTGAGATGCTAATGCGCATGTATACGCGCTGGGCGGATGCACATGGTTATCAAGTTCTTTTAGCTGATGAACAACCCGGAGATGAAGCCGGTATAAAGTCTGCCACTTTGGAAGTTGTCGGAAAAAATGCTTATGGATTTTTGAAGGCGGAAAATGGGGTACATAGATTGGTGAGAATTTCTCCATTTAATGCACAAGGGAAAAGACAAACATCATTTGCTTCTGTGTATGTCTATCCGGAGATTGAAGATGATGTAGAAATTGAAGTCAATCCCGCGGATGTTGAAATGGATACATTCCGTGCAGGAGGAAAAGGCGGTCAGAATGTGAACAAGGTTGAAACAGCTGTTCGTTTGCGACATATACCTTCGGGTATCGTGGTTGCATGTCAACAAGAACGCTCTCAACATCAGAATCGCGAAAGAGCAATGACAATGCTGAAATCAAGACTTTATCAAAAGAGAAGAGAAGAAGAGGAAGCCGCAAAAGCCGTCATTGAAGGTACCAAAAAGAAGATTGAATGGGGAAGTCAAATCAGATCTTATGTGTTTCAGCCATATACCATGGTCAATGATCATAGGACAGAACTGAAAAAGACAGACATTCATTCTGTGATGGACGGCGAATTGGATGATTTTCTCAAGGCATATCTGCTTCTTGGTGAAGAAGAATAATCATCTTGTCAGTTTATTCCCAAACCATGTTCCAAGACTTATGATGATTGAGCCCCAAAATGCGGGAATGAAACCGGCGATCTCAATGCCTTCGAGGATTTCGCCTGCAAACCAAAGTAAAAGCGTATTGATGACAAGCATGAATAATCCGAATGTCAATATGATTGCCGGCAAAGTAATCAAAGCCAAAATTGGTTTGATGAATGTGTTCAAAAAGCCAATGATGAGTGAGGCTATAATGGCAGAGAAGAAATTCTTGACCCAAATACCATCTACAAGAAATTGCGTTATATAGACCGCTGAGGCAATTATTGCCCAACGAATAAAGAGAGAAGTCATAATCTTGCTCCGTGAATGAATGACAATATACCATTTGTCATACTTTTGCTTCACTGGAATGAATAATTATCATAGTTTTGAATATGCTTCGTCATACACGCACCATTTGTTTCACATTGAATAGTTTATGTCATGCCATATGATCCATTAATCGTACAACCGATGCGTGAAGAACTGACTTCAGCCGGATTTACAGAATTACGCACACCTGATGAAGTTGATCAAGCAATTGCATCTTCAGGTATTTCTTTGATCGTCGTGAACTCAGTTTGCGGATGTGCCGCCGGTGGTGCAAGACCAGGCGTGAAGATGTCCTTGGACAATGCCAAAAAACCTGATAATCTGTTTACCGTATTTGCCGGACAAGATTTGGAAGCCACTTTGAGAGCCAGAGAGCATTTCAAAGGTCAACCACCTTCTTCTCCAGCAATTGCCATGATGCGTGATGGTGAATTGATTGGTTTCATGCCAAGACATGCAATTGAAGGATCTTCTCCAGATATGATCTCATCTGCATTGAAGAGAGCATATGATGAAGTTTGTGCATGATCAATAGTATTTGATTTGAATAATGACAATGCCTCAATCAACCGAGGCATTGTCTTCTTTTTTTTGGAGGGATTATGGAAAAAGAACACAATGTTGTTTTTGGATTGCCATGGAATATTGGTATTCCTATCATACTTTCTGCAATCACATGCATGACATTTCTCGTGCTTACTGATTTGGTTGCAAACCCTCTTTTATTATTCCTCATTGCTTTCTTTCTACTCTTTCCGTTCAGACATTCCTCCTTCATGGCAGGAAGACTATTGACGCTCAATTGGGCAGTCTTTCTTCTGTGGATGATCATGGATTTGAATTCTGCTCTATTGCCCTTTGCTTTGTCATTCGCATTGGCTTTTCTTCTTGATCCAATCATCAATGCTATGGAGCGCATGAAAATCAAGCGATGGCTTGGGTCATTACTCATGCTTGGCATCATTGGGGGAATTCTTGCCGCTATTGCAATATTTGTTTTTCCACCGGCTTATGCTCAATTGGATCAAGTGACAAAAGAGGTGTCTAAATTTGTGGTGCAAACAACGAATTATCTTGAAAGCAGACAGTTTTATTCAATGTTGCAATCATTTGGCATTCCAAAAGAAACTGTGAAACAATTGGTCCAAGATCAATTGATGCCAAAGGCAGAATCGCTTTTTTCCTCAGTCATGGATGCACTCTTTGCCTTGCTGACAAATATTTCACTGATTGCGGCTCAACTTTTAAATCTTATTCTTATTCCTATCATTACATTTTATTTTCTGAAAGATCTTCCCGCATTGAAGAAATTCTTGAGAGAAATTCTTGGAATCAAGAATCCAAAATCATTGTCCATGCTTGAAAGAGTGAGCGATATATTGAAAATCTATGTCGGTTGGCAAGTAATAGCAGTTGTTTGGATTGGAAGTGCAGCCTCACTTTTTCTGAGTTTGCTTGGAATCCCTTATGCAATCGTACTAGGAGTGGCATTTGGACTCCTTAATCCCATTCCATTCTTTGGATCAATAGCAAGTATGATAATTGGGATCATCGTAGCAATTTTCGTGGATCCTCAGCATGCTTTAATGCATGTTATTGGAATTGCTCTTGTTGTGAATGGACTTCACTTTTTGAATGCCTATATCATTGAGCCACGAATCCTGGGAACAAGAGTCGGCTTACATCCTGTCCTTCTCCTTGCATCTATTTTTGTATTCGGACACTTCTTTGGTTTTATCGGACTTTTGATTGCAGTACCAACTACAGCGATACTGATGATGTTTTTCAGGGAATGGGAAAAGACATTGCATGCATCCGTTCAATCATCGCCTGCAATTGTTTCTGATGATAAAGAACAGAAGTGAATTTGAAAGCCATGCATGATTGCATTATCATTGGAGCCGGAATAGCCGGAATGGTCACCGCAAGAGCATTGCATGATGCAGGATATGATATCGCCATCATTGATAATGCAAGAAAGGGTTCTGCATCAATTATTGCCGCCGGACTGATTAATCCAATCACCGGAAAAAGATTTGAACCATCATGGCGTTATGATGAATTCTTATTGAAAGCTCAGCAGTTTTATAGTGAATGTGAAAGCAGGGATGATGATCAAGTATATTATCGACCATTCCCAATGCTCAGAATATTCGCAGATGAAAAAGAGTATGACACATTTCAAAAGAAATACACCCTCGAATATTTAGGACGCTATGTTGGTGAACAATTCGGACCTGAGCATCCATCCATACATCCTTCCATTAAGAATAATTATGGTGGATTCAGAACTCTGAATGCAGGCATATTTGAATATGTGAATTTCCTGAATTCAATGTCTTCGAAATTCTCATCATTCATGTTGAATGGCTTTATTGATAAAGGTAATCTTTCAAGAACCAATGATGTATGGAACGTGACAATTGATAATCAAGTCATTCATTCTCGAAAAGTCATTTTCTGTGATGGTTGGCAAGGAAGCAAGAATCCATGGCTTGCTGATTTGGGCTTGAGATATGATATCGTGAAAGGTGAATCCTGCATTATTAGAACCAAGCTATTACCTGAAACAGATATTATCAGCAGAGGATTTGCGATTATTCCGATTGGCAATCAGACATTCAGATGTGCGGCAACATTTCAATGGAATGAATTACATACGATTCCCACAGCATTTGGAGCTGAGAGATTGCACAATAGAATATCATCACTAATTGATTGTGAATATGAAGTCCTCGAGCAATCTGCAGGACTTAGGCCGACAATGTTTGAGCATAAGCCATTCATGGTAGAACATCCAAAGTATCCCGGATTATTGGCCATGGGCGGCCTAGGAACAAAAGGCGCTCTCTATGCACCATATATGGCATATAATCTCTTGCAATATTTGAGTAATGTAGGGGAGATTGATCCCGAAATGAATCTTTTACAAGCTTTTCATCATAAATGATGTACTATCGGAGTTTTGGATTTATGAAACGAATACTGTTCTTGACAATAGTAAGTTGTGTATTCAATGTGATGAATACATTTGGACAATTGAATACTGATCCATGGTCTTATATCCTCAAAAAGGATTTCGATAGTGCTGAAATTGTATTCAAAGAGAAATTGTCCGCAAATCCCAAAGACATTCGATTAATACTCGGGCTGTCATATCTCTTGGAAATGCGACATCGCTATCAAGAGTCATGGAATGTATATAAAACAATTGTACAAGCCACTGATGATCCTATTCCATATCTGTATTCCATTTGGCTCTCGCCTCGATTCTCCACCCAGATGCATGAGAAAAAATCCGGCGTTCAGGACATCTTGAAACAATTGACATTAAAAGGAGACAAAGCCGGTTCATTGCGTGCGATGGCAATGGAAATGCTTGGATCCGTTGAAATCAGAAATCGAAATGTGAAAAGTGCTAAACAATATTATGATGGCATCAAGGCATTGTCTGCTTATCAAATTATTGGTCCATTCGAACATATCTCTGCATCAGGATTTAATATCGCATATCCACCTGAAGATAAATTTGCTCTAGGGGAAATCTATGAAGGAAAGAATGGAACACCTGCCTCATGGTTTATACCGCCATATATCAAATCAGATTATTGGTTGGATTTTCAAGCATATTTCCCGGACAGACAAGCCATTTATTATGCGAATACTTTCGTTTGGTCTCCAAATAATGCAAAAGCAAATGTTCGCATAGGGACTTCCGGTTCCGTGAAAGTCTTCTTGAATGACACTGAAATCATCAGGGATTCGAATGAGACAAATAATGACTTTGATACTTATATCGTAAAGACCGAATTGTCGAAAGGTTGGAATAGACTTTTGGTGAAAGTCGGATACTCTGAAATTGACCGATGTAATTTCTTGATGCGCATCACTGATGATGAAGGGAATCCGATTCCTGGATTGAAGGAAAGTGCTGAAGCGCAGGAGTATGCAAAACAAAAGCCAAGCATCATAGAATATATTCCAAATCCTATCATCACTCAGTTGAAAGATATCGTAGAAAAACATCCTGATTGGATAGAGCACTATCTTTTACTTGCAGATGCATATCTGAGAAATGACAGAGCAATAGAAGCCGAGCAATTATTGAAGAAAGCATTGAAAATCTCCAAAGATAATCCTGTCATTTTGTGGAAGTTTTTGGATACCTATGCCCGTGGAAGAAAGAAGGATGAAGTGAATACCACATATGAATTACTTGCATCCATGAGTAAGGATATTCCGGATGGCATCATTCATAAGTTTAATCAACATCTGGACAATGAGGATTTTGACAGAGCCGAAGACATGGTCAATAGGATCGAACAATTGCTTCCTGGTTCAGAAACAGCATATACTCTGCGCATACGCTATTATGATAAAAAGCGAATGCAAGACAAAGTGATATCAACTGTGAGAGAGGCAAAAAAGAAATTTCCTCAATCATGGACATTCACAGAGCTTGCCGCTGTATTCGATTTTCAAGCTTCGAGAAAACGCGATACGATGATTGGCATGTATTCAAAATACTTGCAATCTGTCTATGGTGAAGCCCCTCTTTTGGCTTTGGCAAAAGCATATTTGGAAGATTCGAAAGTCAAGGATTGGGAAAAAACCTTTGCTGAACTTTTGACATTATCACCTTCCTCTCCTGGATTCCATTTTCAAATGGCTTCTGTGTACACGCAATTGGAACAATATGACAAAGCTGAAAAAGCAGTTGCCATGGCATTGAAATTCTGTCCTTCATGCAATTCATATTGGTCTAAACTCGGTGAGATTCATCGCAGTAAAAAAGATGTGAATTCGGCAATTGCTGCCTATCAGAAAGCATTGGAATATTCACCAAC
>DBCJ01000056.1 GCA_002293005.1 Ignavibacteria bacterium UBA961
AGACTTCTTCTCACCAAGCATCACAGCCAATGTGATTTTTCCCGCAATGGGATCTGTTTCGATATCACGAATATTATTCACCAGTAAAATCTTGGCGGCGAATAAACCCATGATGATGCCCGTTAGCAATACTTGTGGTCTGAATGCGAAATCCGGAGCTTGAATATAATATGCACCCCAAACAGGAATGAGTCCATAGAACACAAATGCAGTGGCCTCACCGAGACCATGATATGCGAGTGGATAGGGTCCGCCCGTATATGCAAATGCTGCCCACAATGAGGTGATGCCGATAAAGAGTATCGGCCAACCGGCTTTTTGTACGAGAATGAGTCCAATGAAGAAGGTGAGCGCGAACATGATCCATGACATCTTCATCATGGCTGATTCTGAGATCATGCCAGATGCTACTGCGCGAGGTGGACCAATCCTTTTGAGATCTGCGCCTTTTTTGAAGTCATAGAGATCATTGAGATAATTCGATGTTGTTTGGAGCATCATCGCGCTGAGCACGGTAATGGTGGCCGTGAAGAGATCGAATGCGCCATCAATTGCGGCAAGCATGATACCGGCAATCGTTGGAATTGCGCTCGCGGGTAAAATTCGCATGCGAGCGGCATATATCCAATGTCTGAGGGTACTGCTCATCAGGCGATATTATGATAGACATTTTGCACATCTTCATCTTCTTCGATTTTGTCTATCAATTTCAGTACTTCATCCATCTGTTCTTCAGTGAGAGTGACAGTGGTATTTGGCAAGCGTTGCATTTCAGCAGTTGTGACTTCAATTGCTGATTCTTCAAGCGCTCTTTGCATATGCACGAAATTATTGAAGTCGGTATATGCTATGATTTCCATTTCATCTATCTCCACATCATCCGCACCGGATTCGATGAATGACATTTCAAGATCATCTGCAGATTTACCTTCCAGAGATGTTTTGAATACCCCTTTTCTTTGGAATAAAAATTCCAAAGCACCGGAAGTTGCGAGTGATCCATTATGTTTATTCAGATAGCTACGAATATTCGCAACCGTGCGAGTTGGATTATCGGTGGCAGTTTCGATAACGATGGCAACGCCATGTGGACCATATGCTTCATACACGATTTCTTGCAAATCGAGCGCATCTTTTCCGAGAGCTCTCTTAATCGCAGCTTCCACTCGGTCTTTAGGCATATTATTCGCCTTTGCCGCCTGCATCGCCGCACGCAATCGAGGATTACCTGCAGGATCTGAGCCACCCAATTTTACTGCGATTGCAATTTCTTTTCCAATTCTCGTGAATGCTTTTGCCATTCTGTCGAAACGAGCAAACATCTTATGCTTGCGCTTTTCAAATATCCTTCCCATCGAAATTTCCGTAGTATGTACTGAAACAGATGCGCAAAAATACAAAGAAGGGCGCATCCATCAGGTATGATAT
The DNA here is from genome assembly GCA_002293005.1 of Ignavibacteria bacterium UBA961. GTDB lineage: Bacteria > Bacteroidota > Ignavibacteria > Kapaibacteriales > UBA961 > UBA961. The sequence continues at coordinate 1,429 of DBCJ01000056.1, forward strand.
GAAAGGAACTTCATTTCATGTAAATGGGGTTTTGTGCACTTTACTTGGAATGATCATGAATACAGACAATATCGTCATCGGAGCCGGTTATGCCGGACTTGCAACTGCAGCACTTCTCGCAAAACAAGGAAAAGATGTCATTTTACTCGAAAAACACTCTGCAATTGGCGGTTGTGCTTCCTTTTTTCGTCGCATGCGCTATACATTTGATGTTGGGGCAACAACACTGAGTGGTCTTCGCCCGCATCAACCAATTGGAAGATTATTCCAAGAATTGAATCTCAAGCCGGAAATCATGCATTGTGATCCGGGAATGGTGATTCATCTGGATGATCATCAGATTGTGCGCCATGCAGATCTCGACAAGTGGATTGCCGAGGCTGAATCACATTTTGGAAAGAAGGGTCAAAGGGGATTTTGGAATGAGATTCATGCGATTGATGAAAAGATGTGGAATGTGCTCCATCGCAATCCCGAATTTCCCCCGAAATCCCTAGGCGATCTCATAAAGATGGGAAGCAGAATATCGAACCTTTCTGCATTGCCATTACTTCGTGATTTGTTCAGACCGATGGATGTGCTGATTGAAAAACATGGATTGAAGAGTAATGTACTCTTTAAGAAATTCATCAATGAGCAATTACTCATTTCAACGCAGAGTTTCAGTGATACAGCACCGATTGTGACAGGAGCCATGGGTCTTGCATATCCGGCAGACACATATTATCCCATCGGTGGAATCACAAAACCGGCTCAATTATTGGCTGAATATATTCGCAATAATGGCGGGACAATCATATTGAAGGAATCCGTGGAGTCAATCGACATTCAAAGTGATGATTCATTTATGGTAAAAACCACAAAAGGTAATGAATATCAAGCAAAACATCTGTTCAATAGCATTCCGATTTGGAATATGAAGAATATTGCCAAAGGAAATGCAATCGGTAATCTTGCAGAGCAATATGCTTATACATTTACAAAAGCATGGGGAGCATTCACCGCCTATTTTGCGATAGAAACCCCATATCATCCCGCATCGCCATATGCGCAAGTGCATACCACATCAAGAATTCCGCATTGCGAAGGCGATTCTTTCTTTGTGACTTGGTCGCCAAAACAAGATACCGTCAAAGCTCCCGATGGATGGAGTACCATCACGATTTCCACGCATACCGAAGCATCGCAATGGTATGGATTGAGTGAAGAAGACTATGCTCGAAAAAAAGAAGAGACATTGTCATTCATCCTCGCGGAATTCAATCGAGTATTTCCACAAGTTGCATCGCTTGAAAAACAGTATGTGGATGCCGGAACACCAACAACTTTTGAACATTATACGGGTCGACATCAAGGATTTGTGGGAGGTCTTCCTCATTCAGTCGAACTCGGTTTATTCAATCTCCCCAAAAACATCACTTCCATCAAAAACTATGCAGTGATCGGCGATACTTCTTTTCCGGGACAAGGCACGCCCGCGGTTGTGATGAGCGCCATGAATGCGGTGAAAATGTAGAATGTCCCCCTCGGCTCCGCTCGGGGTACAACCTCGGCTGAAACTGTTCGTCGAGCGAAGCCGAGACGAGAGTCTTATGTGAATATGTACCCCTCGGCTCCGCTCGGGGTACAATCCTCGGCTCCGCTCGGGGTACAAACCTCGGCTCCGCTCGGGGTACAATCCTCGGCTCAAACTGCTCGTCGAGCGAAGCCGAGACGAGAACACCAATGTACATACCCCCATCCCTCGACTCCGCTCGGTGAGCACTCGGCTCCGCACGGGGTACACACCAAAATGAAATTCCCCTCGGGAGAGGGGTGCCCGAAGGGTGGGGTGGGATCTTACTCCGAATGAAGAATGATAAATACCCAATGAAATGAAAGAATGGAAGAATTGAAGAACCGAAAAATGGATGAATGAAATGGAGAATGAGAAAATGATATTCCCCTCACTGAGGGGAATTGCGTTTTGGATTGTACTACAAGCGAAGAAGAGGTATATACGCCGGTATTCTCGTCTCGGCACCGCTCGACGAACAGTTGATGAGCGAAGCCAAGGAAGCATTTCTGATTTATTGTCTTTAATCTTCCGTAATTTGAATTCAAGTAAAACTTATGACACAAAAAACCCATGAATGCTTTCAATGCACTCTTTACGACATATTATCATGAAATCAAGTTTGCCTTGATGTTTTCAGGATTGAATATACTATGGATGCTTGGGGAAAAACTTGCCGGTTTACATGATGTGCACATAGCCGATCATGCTTTCTACACCAATTATTTCGCAATTCCATCAATCTTGCTGTATGCTGTTGCCATGTATCAAAAGCAAACATTGCTTGGCGGGGAGATGAATTTCAAACAAGGGTTCATGTCAGGACTCGGCATAACTATGATAGTCACTGCATTAACCCCTGTTGTACAATTCTTTATACATACAATCATCACTCCTGAATATTTCATCAATGTTCGTGCATTCGCAATTCAAGAGGGAATGAAGCCTGAAGTTGCAGATACGCACTTCACATTGAACAGCTATATCTTGCTATCTGTTTTTACCGGATTTGTGTATGGTATCATCACCACCATCTTCACAACCATCATGATTCGCTATATCAGGATGAAGCGATGAGATATCTGTTCCTATTTCTGTTTGCGATTATATCAATTCAAGCGCAACAAAGACCATTTGGGATCATTACATCTTCCGAATGTGAGCAATTGCGTTCAAAACATGAATATGCAAGTCTTATTGCAGGTATTCATGCATCGGCAAAACAGGGGATTCCGGCGGGAAATCAAACAACTTCTGATCGAAGAGTGCGCGCGGGACTAGCAAAAAACTCTGCATTTATCGCATATCTGAATCGCACAAATATTGGTGATACACTTGGCGTTTTACCCATTCAAGAAAGAGAAATCCTCATCAATAAGATGTTTGACGATACTTCAGAGAATGTCAATACAAATATCCCTCAACTTTCCATCACCTCACCAAATGCCTATGAAGATTGGCAATGGCATTCCAAAGAATTCATTGACCTACTCTCGGCTTATGATCTGCTTCGCGGGATACCCGAGATTTCAGTGTCAACATTGGATTCCATCGAAAAACGACTCGCAATGTTTGCAATCACATTTCATAGAGAAGCCACGAAATCTATTTTTGGTTTGACTTTTTTTGGAACTGTTCGCAATAATCATGCTCTCATGACTGCCGGAGCGATCGGTATGGCTGGGGTGATATTGAGAGATTATAAAACTTTGATTCCAGAAGATCAGCCGATATTCTGGCTCAATACGGCATTGAATGCAATTGATGATATCATGTTCACGGGCAATCAAGCACAATCAAGCAGAGATGGCAAAGCGGGGTATGCGGAGGGTCCTCATTATTATCGTTATGCAATGCTGAATATGCTCCCATTTTTCCGCGCATTGCATCATGTGAATCGCGACACGGTATTTCGCATAAATCAAAAGTCGATTCGACATCCCTATCATGATCCTCGATTCATGGAATGCACGAAGTGGTTCACCTCGATATTACAACCCGATGGCACATATCCGGCTCTTGGCGATACCTTTTTCGGTATGGGTTTTCCTGAACTTGCTTTGACGGGAGATTCGAATATTGTCTATCCATTTGCTCCCGCGGATCTCGCATCTCAGCTTAATTCAACGGTGGACATGCGCGCAAATTATTGTGCTGCACTCACTCCTGCGAAATTGATATTCACACATGAACTCATGGTGAATAAAGATGCCGGTGCAATCGTATTTCGTAAGCCTGATTGGTATGGACATGTGATCGCAAAGAATGGAAATGCGCGCACAGCAGGTGCGGGACATTCGCAATCGGACATGACTTCATTTATGCTATGGACTCATGGCATTCCGATTGTGCTCGATCCTGGGTATTTGCAGTATTCCATGCGTGATCAAGTTGGCAATGCACAACAACATAATGTGATTTTGGTGAATGGACAGGGTCCGCCAAATGGCGCTCCACTTCAGCCCGGTGGGGCAGATGCATTTGTACAAGAGAATTTCTCCATTCCCGGTTTGGATTATACATTGGTAGAAACTTCCTACTTAGGCGCGCAAATCAAAAGACACTATTTCGGGATTGCTGATAGTGTCTTTTTGAACATAGATCAATGCAGCGCTCAAAATCCTACTTCATTTTCACATCAAGTTCATGGCAATGGACTTATCAATGGAAATGAGCAAACAGGATTGGCTTATTGGCAAAATAGTGGGCCGAGCACCACGATTTCTTGGGAAAGAGATTCCGCAAGAGTGGATGCATTTTGGTCCGCAATTCCACTTGAAACATTCACTGCAGATTCATCCGTGCATGAAGAAGGATATCGAAAAACGGGAATTCATACGGCATTGCGTACGCATACTAAACCTACGAATTCAGCAATATTTGCCGGGATGCTGATTCCAAGAGCAAGAAATTCAATGAGTTCTATTGTGCCTTCACTGGTTACGAAAGATGCTACCACGCTTGGCATTGCATTCGATTATACTCCGCAAAGTGGCGCGATGTTCATTGCGAAAAGCGATACCTCTTTCCGCGAACTATCAGGATGGAGCAGAGCAGATATTGGATTTCAAGCAAAAACGGATGCGCAATGTGCTGGAATTTGGCAAGGTCCCAATGAAACAGATTTTGCACTCTTTATGCATGAGGCGAGTCGATTTGTGAATGTGGAGTCCAATACTGAGATCATTGCTTCAAACAAAAAAACGACACTTGCCTTGTCTGCAATTGAAGATGGATTTATCCTCTATGCGGGAGATTCCTGCACAATCACCCATGATGTTTTGGCTCTCGTGCCTTATGCAGAGAGCGAAGGGTATGTCATACGAGATGTGCAAGGGAATATCAATGGATGGACACAGCAGACCATTTCGATGAAAGGAAAAGGATATGTCACGATCACTTATGGAAAGCCGGTTTCCGTGAAAGAAAAGCATGCAATTGAGTCATATTCAGTCATATCAGGAAATGCATTGCATATACCACTTAGCTGGTTTACGAGGAATGCTGAAATACGAATGATGGATCTAACTGGCAGGGAAGTATCGCATTATGAACTCGAAAGTGGTATAAATATGGCGAATATCGATATAAAACGCCTATTACCTGGAATTTACATTCTCAGTATCAGGGATGATAATCAAGCCAAACATTGCATGATTCACATAGATGGATAACTTATCCACAATGGTGGAAAAGATTGGGGGAATAAATTTTGTTTATGTACGGTTTCAAACATGAATTTGGGGCTCATTTTTACTATTTTTGTCAATTCAAAATTTGGGGTAATTCCCCATTTTTCATACGATTAAATACATTTTACAGATATATGATCAGGAAACCCATGAAAAGGCTTCTCCTTCTTTGTTTTTTGCTTTGCATGTCCGGATTGACCGCACTTGCTCAGCTTACCTATCCGACTGCTCATAATCTTGGGTCGGG
>DBCJ01000045.1:0-24683 GCA_002293005.1 Ignavibacteria bacterium UBA961
ATTCTTTTTCGCCCGCAAGCTTTACACAAAGAGCATAGAGTAATTGTTCATCCGTGTCTTTTTTATAGCGCTTCTGAAAGAGCAGACAAATCCGCCATAGCCAGAAATTTCCGGATTCCATCCACTGTGCGATATATGCATCACGCTTCTCGGGAAATTTCTCAAAATAGATGCCGATTAGCGGGGCAATTGCATCAACAGTATCCCACCAAGAGCGATGAAATATTAGTATCGTCAAAAAATCTATTGCATCTTCTTCCCAGTGTTTATGCGCCTTCTCGGCAAATTCAATGGCGGAGTACATTCCTTCTCTTTTACCTTTATTCATCAAGCTGAGAATGATTTCCTGCCAATCCGATAATGCATCTTTACCATAGTAATTCAATATATCTTTGGCAAATTGTTTGCGCTGAGGGGAAGGAATACCATGAAATTCATCGATATGTTTCATATATGCCGACATCTCCAGAGCGCGCTGTGGATTCGCATTCTTTTCGAATTCTTGGAGAAGCATTTTAACGAATTGATGCATCAAGAAAGTCCGAGATCGGGAGTCGGATCAATATCCGGTATTTCAACAAATTCACCAATGATGATATCGTCATCAGCTCCTTGCAATTCCTGAGAAATACTTATTACTTTTTGCTTGACCATTTCGAGAAGAGCAAGAAAAGTAACCACGATCATTTTTCTGTTTTGTTCATGAACAAGACCGAAGAAACTCAGTCTTTTATTCTGCCTTATCATCTCAGATATTTCCGCAACACGATGTTCAACAGTCAATTGTCTACGCTCTACATCATAGTGTTTTTGCGCTTCAAGATTTCTGTCCAATGCCTTTTTCATGGCACGCATCAAATCAAATAACGTCGTGTTTTTCAGTGCATCATTGCTACCCAAATGCTGGCTTTCGGAATCGAAATATGTTCTATAAAAGTGATATCTCTCTCTTTCCGCTCTATCGGATAGATTTCCGGCCGCTTCTTTGAATTGCTTGTAAATCAAGAGTCGATTGAGAAGCTCTGCACGCGGATCTATTTCTTCCACTTCCCCATCTTTATTTACCTTTTCTCGAGGAATGAGCATGAGCGCCTTGATTTGCATCAATGAAGCTGCCATGACCATGAACTCACCCGCCAATTCGAGATCGAACATTTCCATAAGTCTCACAAAATCAAGGAAATCACCCGTGATTTTTGCAATAGGAATATCATAGATATTGAGTTCATCACGGCGAATGAAATAGAGCAATAAATCGAGAGGACCCTCGAAATTTGGTAATTGTATGGTATAATTGGACATGTGGGAAGCAATTGATGAATGATTGCAAACTTATGCAGATTTACGGAAATTTTCGTTCTTTGGGAATGCTCTGCCCTCTCAGTATGTTTGCATCAGTGAATTTGTTGAATTAAAATTGGAACATATAATGAAATCTCTTTTATCCAGCCTCTTATTGCTTGTATTAGTTACTGTTGGCACACAAATAACGAGTGCGCAGGAAGTATTCAAGGGCAGTGTCACTTATGAGTTATCCACAGATGATGGAGAATTCCCCTTAAAATTGACCACAAATGGCGATAAAGTCAAAGCAAGCGTTACAATGGCAATGGGCACCATGGACATGATCACTGATAAAAACGCCAAAGATCAGACAATGGTCATGCATTCGCAAAAGATGTTCATGCAACTCACCACTTCCAGACTCGAGAAAATGAAAACTATGTTGAGTTCCATGGGCAAAGGATTTCAGGCACCTATCATTTCGGAACCCATCAGAACAGGTGAAACCAAGAAAATCCTGAATTATACATGTGAGAAAATGGTCGACAAAAGCGATGGAAATACAACGGAAATATGGGTGACAGACAAAATCGGTTATTTGGCATTCATAGGCTCGCCAATCATTCCATTGCCATCATTGTTGAATTCCGATGCCGCTACATTTTTCCCATTGGAAATTCGCAGTATTAACTCGGATGGCGATACAGTTATGAAACTGACTGCGCAAGAGATAAATACCGAAAAACCAATAGATGCCGAATTCGCAGTACCTGCTGATTATTCGCCATTTTCCTTCCCCGGAAGCGGAAATTGATCGTACAAAGAATTGAGATTCCAAGCCGGGAAAATGTCCCGGCTTTTTTGTTTTCCCCTCACTCCATATAGCCTTCTCTTAACTGTTATCCACATTACTCCTGAATCATTGGTCAATCCTTTGTAATCCACTAAATTGTAAGGACTTTTTCTGGGTTATTTGGATAAATCCATGTTACTGAAATATGCCTCCGTGAAAAGAACATTTCTGATTGCTCTCTTTTGTGTTACAGGGATGATTTTCGCCAATGCACTCCATGCTCAATATGTAGTGATCAGCGAGTATCAGAATATATCTGCGATACCTGAAGGTGAATACACAGAGTTACTTATTGTAGTTGACAAAGTTGATTTGGTTGGCTATACTCTCCGTGACAATAGCGGAAGTGGCGACTGGCAAGGAGGTATAAAATTCAGAGATATTCCTCTTTGGAAAAATCTAAGAATGGGCACCGTCATAGTCATCGGACATCGAAATATCCCGGCTTCTGTGATAGGTGATCAAAATCCAAGTGATGGGTCTTTGGTTGTTGGAGCTTTGGACGCCAACCTATTTGATAAGGTATTGTACTCGACCACCGATTGGAATGCGAATGCACTTAGCATTGCGCAACCTTATGACATGCTACAATTGCTCGATCCTGCAGGTAATCCTCATTATACTCTCGGTCATGGAAGTGCAGCCAATCGAACAACATATTTTGATCCAATCATTGGATCAAAACTCTATCATGAAACCATAGGTATCACGAACAATGTCTATGTCTATCCCGGGCAATCATTGGCCGACTATAATATGCCAAACCCCTCAAATTCAAAAACAATGCATACTTTTTATGCATCACCATCATTTCCTAATAGACCTGGTCTAGTACCAACAGCATCAGATTTAAATGGTCTATTCTGGAGACAAATCCGAGCACCACAATGGCCTTTTCCTTCCGTGACCGGAACAGTGACTCAATCCGGTGTGAATCTATCTTGGAATCAAGCGCAGGATTTATATCCTGCAGACAATTATCAGGGGTATCTCATCATGAGAGGTTCCAATAATCCGAGTGGTATTCCTGAAGATGGTAGAACTTATGCTGTAGGTGACCCGATTGGAGATTGGGACGTTGTGGCAGTGATCACAGGCACCACGAATACAACCTATGTTGACAATAAACCATTGCCATGTGGTGATACCGTGAGTTATCGTATCTATTCTTTTCGTTATACAGCACCGAATATTGACATTGACAGTATCTTTTGCTCCAGTCGTCCATTCTTAGGGAAAGGTCGTTCATACAATGAAACCACATTCGGTACATTCACTGCATTTCGTTCTGCTCCACAAGTACCAAGCATCATCGCAGTTGGAACAACCGAGATTTGCGAAGGAACTGAAGTAACACTCAAAGTACAAACCACTTATCCAAATGGAACAGGGTATCAATGGTTCAAAGATGGTGCTCCAATCATTGGTGCTATTGCAAAGGAGTATAAAGTATTGCAAGCAGGCTCATATCGAGTGAAAATCAATGGTTTGAGCGGCTGTTCGAATGAGTCTTCTCCACTCAATATTACTGTTCTCCCCAAACCAAATGCACTTCTTAATCCAAATAAAGAGGTTCGCATTTGCACCGGTGATACAATCAAATTTCAGGCAGGTCCTGCTGGTTCTACCTTTACTTGGCTTTTTAATGGAAGTCCGGTCCAAAATACCACGGCTAATTTTTCAGCAACCAATGCCGGAACATATCAAGTCATCGTCAAAGATGCCAAAGGTTGCATAGATTCATCAGATATCACGACTGTGGTGTATCGTTCCATTGCGATGTCATTCCCAGATCCCAAAATTGATTTTGGCAATTTAGATGGTTGCAAGTCTTCAGTTTCTGCTGATAATCTGCTTCGCAATACGGGAAAAGACACCGCAATCATCACGAAAATTGATGTACCAAATGGCTTCCAATATGTGTCTCCCGGCTTACCAATCGTTCTGGCTCCCGGAAAAAGTATCACTTTGAAATTTGCATTCACACCAGTTCAACCCGGTGAGAGCAAAGGCGATGCACTGATTCAAAGCTCCAGTTGCAATGCATTTGCTTCTCTCAATTTGCGTGGTTTCAAAGAACAAGCAAGTGTTACGCAATCATATTCAAGTGCGGATTTTGGTATTGCACTTTCTTGCAATACACAACCGAAAGACACAACAATCATAATTGAGAATAAAGGAACCTCAGATCTCTCTATAACCAATCCATTATTCTCAAGTCCTTATTCAGTAGTCGCTCCAACAACATTTCCACTGATTGTAAAAGCTAATTCATCTACTTCTTTGACTATTCGATATGCTCCCACAGGTGAGGGAATATTCATAACAACAATTCTTCTTCCTTATACTGCGGGTACATGTAAGGATACATTGCGTATTGCATTTTCTGGAGAAGTTCGCACACCTATATATACAGTATCGGATCAGCCACTGCAACTCTCATCGCTCATTGGTTGTGTGATTTCACGCGATACGAGTTTCCCTGTGACAAATACCGGAAAAACGGACCTAACACTCACACCTCAAGGTTCACCCGGAACAACCATACTTACTCCTCTTCCAATCAAGCTCAAACCGGGTGAGACAATGATGGTGAATGTTCGCATAGAGCCACCAACAGATGGTGCATATAAAGGAATCATCTCATTCCTTTCCGAAGAATGCGGATTAAAGAAAGATGTTGTGATCAATACGACAAAAGAATCTGCTTCATATACTCTCTCAAAATCGAATCACCAATTCAATTCGCTCATCCGTTGCGATTCGCAAAACATGCTGAAAGACAGCATCGTGATCAAAGCGAGTGCACTTGGCATTTCAGGTGAAGCAACAATTTCAAATATTGATGTCACCGGACCTTTCTCAGCATCAATCATGAACGGAGACAAACTGACAGCCGGAAGCAGAGATTTCATGATCACTTTTGCACCGACACAAGATGGAAATTTCACCGGTAAACTAACATTAACATTTGAGCCATGTTCGATAGTCAAGACCATTGATTTAAGTGGATCACTATCGAGTTCAACATATGATGTCAATCAAACAGTCATTGCATTCCCTGTAACAGATAGCGGAGTTGTCGAACAGAAAGCATTCACATTCACAAATAGCGGCAAAGAAGTCGTACGCATTCTTTCTGTTGGTGGATTCAATGCGCCATTCAGCTATGTTTCCACAAAAACAATCGGTGATGATATCGCTCCCGGCGAAACAGTTACATTTACGGTTTCCTATTCACCGACAGGCAATAGTACGGATTCCATGATTGCCATTCTTGATATTGCCGGACCATGTCCGAAACAACTTTCTGTATCAATTTCTGGTATCGGAAATCTTCCCAAGCCAATAGATGTGAATGGTCTTGCTGAACTTATTGGAGATAGTCAAAGTGCTAAGCCCGGTGAAACGGTGATATTCCCAATTCGCATTTCAGCACATAATATCGCTGAAATGAATCTTGGTTCCATGTCATTCGACATAGCATTTAATCGCAGTTTGCTCCTCCCGAAAGTACTTCGCATGAAGCAATCGCAATTGACAGGCTCGATGACAGAGTCAAGTCCGGGGATAATCTCATTCACAATCAATGCAAATGATACAATCAGTAGAGTACTTGAAGGTAATCTCCTTGAATTTGAATGCATGGCTTTACTGGGGGATACAATGAGTACTCCGCTGACTATACAAAATCGAACATTTGTGAAGCGCACACCAGGTATTTGCGTACTGATAGCTAATTCGCCGACATTCACTTTGGAAGATGTTTGTGATTTACCAAATAGACTGATCCGTCCAAATGGTAAACTTTCGCTTGCCAAGATCAATCAGAATTTAAGTATTGAAGTATTTAGTCAGGATCGCACCATTCTTGATATTCACGCAATGGATGGCTCCTTGATATCCCGCATGGTTGATGGTTCACTCACAAGCGGAGTCCATGAATTTGCCTTACCGATTGATATGCCATCCGGAATGTATGTTGCGATTTTGAAGTCAGGACATTTCACTCGCACATTGCCATTTGGCCATGTGAAGTAATGGTGTCTCACAATGAAAAAAACCGTTCTCATCATATCGTATTATTTTCCGCCAATGGGATTGAGTGGTGTGATTCGTACATCAAAAATGGCGAAGGCATTATCAAAGAATGGTTGGCGGGTTGTGGTATTGACTGCCACACCAAAAGAATATCAAACCTATGATGAATCGCTTTTGCAGGAATTGATTGATGCGGGAGTTCATATTTACAGTACTCCTTCAAAAAATCCACCAAAGCAAGGCGAAGTGATCACTTCGCCGGGTTGGCTAGAAAGAAATATTCTCAAGCCACTTCGTGGACAAGTATATTTTCCCGATCCTGCAATACGATGGAAGCGCATGGCCATTGCCGCGGCAGATGGTATCATCAATGAATATGATGTAAGTGTGCTTCTCTCTGTTTCACCGCCACTGAGCAATTTTGTGATTACGGATTTGATTGCCGAAAGACATCAGATTCCTTTTCTGCTGGATTATCAGGATGGTTGGACAAAAGGCATAACTGTTGATCAACAACAAAAACATCGCTCTTCCGCGCATTTAAAATTGGAGCATCATGTATTGAATCGTGCTGCGAGAATCATCGTTCCCTCACGAAATGCAAAAGAGCAAATGATCAAGGATTATCGCTTCCTCGAACATGATGATGTGATGATCATACCGCCGGGATATGATAGAGATGATATACAAGGATTGGATGTACGCAAAGAATCCGATTCAAAACTCATCATCATGCATACCGGCAAAGCAGATATGTCAGGTCAATTACCCGCATTCCTTCAAGGTTTTGCAGAATTGATCAAAACAGCACCTGAAATAAAAAGAGATGTTTTGATTTCACTTCCCGGACTTGTTGATTCCCCACTCTTAGCGCACATCGACAAACTCACCATTCGAGATTCAATACATCTTCCGGGCTATGTGCATCACAAAGAGTTGTTTGATGCAATGAGCAGAGCGCAAGTTCTACTTGCTGAAACAAAAAGTCACTATCTCATTCCGCGAAAAGTGTATGAATATATCGCGATGCAAAAGACACTCGCATTCATCGCACCGGAACAATCGGCATTGACAACACTCGGGAAAGAAAGTGGTGCAGGATTATGCTTGCATGATACAAGTTCGGCTGCTGTCGGAACATATATTCGCGGAATGCACTCTTCTTGGAAAGGCTCGAAACTTCCTAAGGTGAATTCAGGTTTTGCAGAACGATATGCAATGGACAATTATATCGAAGATTTATCCATTGCATTGACAAAAGCCATTCGATTGACATAATTGACAGTATTATCTGTCTCCATTTTTCGCTTATAGCCATGCGACGCTCACAAGTTCAAGAGATGATCAGCGCCGGTGAATCCACGACTGTGGAGTTCAAAAGAAAGTTCACAGAACCTGAAAAAATCGCTAAAGAGCTCACCGCATTTGCAAATACAAAGGGTGGACATTTACTCATCGGCATTGATGATGATAGAAGAATCGTGGGAATCTCAAGCGAAAAAGAAATCATGATTGATGTGGAAAGGGCTTGTCATTTTTATTGCGATCCACCACTGGTCTATGATTTGTATATCATCCCTTTCGATCGTGTGGACATAGCCATCGTGCATATTCTAAGCAGTGAACACAAACCACATTTCGTTCGCAATCCTCTAAAACCCGATGAAAGCAAAGTCTATATTCGGCAAGGCGAAGAATCCGTTGCAGCTAGCAAAGAGATGATCCGCATTTTACGCGGAATGAGACCGGATGCCAAACCGCTTATGATAAGCATCACTGATAAAGAAAGAAGTTTATTTGATTTCATTGAAAAAAAAGGGCGCGCAACCGTTCGTGATTTTTCAACTTTGGTCAATATCTCCGATCGTCGTGCTGCAAGACTACTCGTTCGACTAGTAAGAGCCGGAATCTTAAATATTCATACAAATGAACAGTATGATTTTTATACTTTGGTTGAAAGACCAAATTGATTCCACGGATTTGTTCAATTTTCGGAAATCCCTACAATGATCACAAAGATCATCCTCCATATTTTCATCCTGATTCCCTTTCTATCAGTTTCATTATTTGCTCAATCTTTCCAATTGGAATGGGATGCAATCAATAAAGAATTGGATAGCGGTAAGATTCAATCCGCAAAACCACTTCTTAATGCATTGTTCATAAAAGCAAAATCTCAAAAGCAGATGCCCTCAATGCTGAAATGCATCATTCATTTGGCCGCGATCTCCGGAAGGTCCAATGAACCCGATGATAAAAGCATCATTCTCACTTTGCAAAATTTTAAAGATAGTATAGATACAAAACCCGAAAAAGCAATCATTGACTATTTCATCGCCGAGGGTTTAAGAAATTATTATCACTATACGCTGGAAGACATTAGAAAAAGACCTCACCTCAATGCAGATATCAATGATTTCAATCAGATGGATAGTTGGCATCAATCGCAATTTCAACAAGCCATAAAAGATAGAATCAAGAGTGCATTACAAGATTCTTTAATTCTTCTTTCTATTCCCGGAAGAACTTATTCAGAATTACTAAGAGTAAAGGATGGTTCGGAATCGTATCGTCCTACTTTGTTTGACTTGATTGTTTATTCTTCCATCGGCCTTCTTGAAAAACTTGATCAAGATGTGGAAAGAGGATATAGACCAATCATTTCGGATGCGAGAGTGATGCAATCTGCATCGATATTCTTACAGTCATCAGCCAATGATCTCAAAGGATATGACTTGGAATTCGGCATGATTCGCGATAGAATCTCACTCTATCAATCACTGATGCGCAATCATACAAAAGACAAAGATCAATCGGCATTCATAGATGCCAATATTCAACGATTGATAGGACTTTTTCCCACTCTTTCTATAGATGCAAAAGACTCTCTTCTCATAAATGCCCTCATTGATATTGGCAATAATCCATCACGTCATCCGGGTCAAGCCAATGCAATGATGGAAGCAGTTCTGCATTGCATCAATACCGATCAGCCGGGAAAAGCATATGAAATATGCAATCGCATCATCGAACAATTTCCAAATACAAATTCCGCAGAGCAAAGCAAGATTCAACAAGGCAAGATTCGTAATAAATCATTGAATATTACTGTTCAGCAATATATACTGCCGGGAAAACCATTCATTTTTAGAAGTGAATATGCCAATATTGATAAATTTTATTGTCGCATTTATAAGCTCAGTGAAGAAGTAGAAAAAAAGATAAAAAAACGGAGATATAGAGATTCATATCTTGATAAATCAGGCATCAAACTTTTGATTGACATGCAACCGATCCAGGCATGGAAACAGGAATTTCCCAAGAATGAAGATTATCGTCCACATAGTATCTGGAAGAAAGCACCTGCACTGAACAAAGGTCGATATATCATGCTCATGAGCAATTCACCGATATTTGATATGTCCGGTGACAATGTGATAGTGCATGCAGAATTCACCGTAACTCCAATCATGAGCTTAATGCAAAAAGAAGCTGGTGGAAATATGTTGATGCATGTACTCGATGCAGAAAAAGGAAATCCTGTACGAGCAACAGTTCAGATTATGGAAAGCACATATGATCAAGATGAGAATGCATATTCTGATATCATTTCCGATAGTTTCATAAATAATGCTGATGGTATTCTGACCATCCCACCAATTGCGAATGAGAATTATATTCGCGAACGCTATTTCCGCATTATATCTGCACTTGATACACTCATCATAAGACATCCAGTGAATAGATTTCCAACTGGAGAATTTCAATCAAATGAGCGTTTGCAATTATTTACTGATAGACAAATATATCGTCCCGGTCAAACAGTACAATTCAAAGGAATTGCATTTACGCATGGTGCCATAGACTCAGCTTCAGTGCTTCGTAATAAAGATATCATTGTACGATTTGTGGATGCAAGATCAAAGGTATTGGATTCATTACGATTGACAACTTCTGAATTTGGTTCATGTTCTTCTTCATTTACCATACCTGAGGAAATAGTATCAGGTTTTTGTTCGATTCAAAGCGATCTCGGTTCTGTTTCATTTCGCGTCGAAGAATATAAAAGACCAAGTTTTGAGATTACTTTCCCCAAATCAGACATTGCATATACAATCGGTGATCGTATTTCCGTGAATGGCATCGCAAAAAGCTATGCGGGGAGCAATCTATCAGGTGCCACATTCAAATATACAATCTCACGAATCACAAGTTTTCCATGTTGGTTCAGACATTGGATTCCAAGACCCGGATCTCGTGACAGAGAAATTGCCCATGGCACAGGTATTGTTGACATAAACGGAAATTTTGCAATCAGCTTCGAAGCAATCAAAGATCCGATGCTCAATCCACTTGATGCACCTTTGTATTCCTATAAAGTGAATGTGGACATCATTGCAGGAAATGGAGAATTACAACAAGCAGAAACCATCATTGATGTCGGCACATTGAAAGCAGTCTATGCATTCAAACATAAAGAGATCTATTCCACAAAAGAATTATCAGAAATCACACTTTCCTGTACATTGAATTCCGGAAAACCGGCTAAAGGAATGCGTGGGAAAGTCATTGTAGAAACTCTTGAAAAAAGCAAGCAATTGAAATTACCCATGCCATTTGAATTTGGTGATATGGAGGGTCTTTCAGATAAGGACAAAGAATTACTCTTTCCAAATGATCAATGCGATGTCAATTCAACACTACTTGCCGGAAAAGCAATTGCAACTGTCTTTTCAGCTACTCTCGCAAGTGATGATCAGGGATTTATACAACCCATTCTTCCTTCACTGAAACCAGGTACTTATCGCATCCGATTTATTTCGGACAATGAGAATATTCCTTTTACGCTTGAATCCACTTGGTCTGTGATTGATGCTGAATCGAATTCTATGACTTTGGATGAGCATGTTCTTGTGTATATGAAAGACACCAATCTGGAACCGGGGGACACTGCTCAAATAAGCATAGGAACTGCCTGGAAAGATGCTTCAATTCTCATGCAAATTGAATCAAGAGGAAGAATCATAAAACAAGAAAGATATACTCTTTCCACTTCTATGAAGCAATTGAATATACCCATCATATCAGAATATCGAGGTGGTATCGCAATTCATGTATCGCTTGTGAAAAACAATCGCTTAATCACAAAGAGCATGTCAATCATTGTGCCTTGGTCTAATAAACAGATTGCAGTCAAGACAAGAACTTTAAGAGACAAAACAGCTCCCGGAAAGAAAGAACAAATGACATTTTCCATTGAAGGAGCCAATAAACAGCATGAAGTTTTGGGTATAATCTATGATGCCTCGCTTGATGCATTGGCTCCAAGACAATTTATGGGTGTATATAATCTTTGGGAGCCGATATATGCTCAAGCACAACCGACAGGATTGACGATAAGTACAATGTTCTCTTCAGCATTATTCGGTGATCGCTGGAATGAAGCAGGCAATGGATTTTCTGATATTCGAGAATTTGATGAGTTCAATTTGGATCTATTGCTTGGCGGAATATTTGGTCGCACCGAAGTATTGTATTACTCCGATATGGTGATGGCAAAGAACATGATGGAGAGTCCGATGCAATCTCCAAACAGAATGTTGAAAGCTATGGGAAGTAATCCGATTCAAGATGAAGCTCAGTCTTCCAAACAAATCACGCCTCGCATTGCAATTCAGGAAACAGCATTTTTTGCTTCAGCTTTACAATTCCAAAATGGCGATGTAAACATTGAAACCATAATGCCCGATGCACTGACAAGATGGAATATCAGACTTTTTGCACATGGAAAAGACATGAGTTTTGGGTCTTTGGACACATCCATCATTTCACAAAAAGAATTCATGATTGCAAGTCATATTCCACGATTCGTGCGAAGTGGCGATACGATGAATCTTCGTTCCACACTCTATGTTCTTGGCTCAGCATCAAGCATCAAAGGCAAAGCAAAACTTTCTTATTTCATTGATGAAGATTCTCTTTCCATCAAAACCTTGACATCTGATTTCACGGCAAGCACATCTTCTCCCGGACAAGTCATGTGGAATATTTCCATTCCAAATGGTCGCACTATGACATTTACATTCTCCGGTGAATCCGATTCATTTGAAGATGCGGAGCGATATACCATTCCGATTCTTCCAAGTTCGCTTCCGATCACTGACAGATATGCATTGTGGCTTAATCCCGAGGTCAGTTCCAAAAAGTCCATTACATTGGAAACTGAAAAAGATATACAATCACTCTCTATTCAAGTTTCTTCCGAACCCTATTGGTATGCACTGGAAGCTCTTCCGGATTTACTTCAAAAATCCTTTGGCTCGAGTTTGGATCAACTCAACCGCTTACTTGCTTCAATTTTTGCAGAAAAATATATTCTGAGCAATGATGCAATCAGCAAAGTCCTGCGCGATTCATTAATGAAAGGTAGAATTTCAGGAAATCTGACACATGAGAAAGGTCTTTCAAGCAGTGATATCGGACCTTGGGAATCAGATATGCTCTCGCAAGACAGACAGGCCAATAATATTTCCATCTATGCTGAACCCGATAAAATCAAGAGAATCGGTGAACAAGCTTTTGATGAGTTACAAAAAATGCAATCAACATCAGGTGGTTTTCCATGGTTTTCGGCAATGTCTGAAAGCCCATATATCACAAAGCAAATCTTGATCGGACTTGGTATCGCCGAATCAATTTCTTTAATCAGAAACACTAATCGTGATGCACTCTTTTTGATTGATCGAACCATAGAATGGCTTGATGAAACATTCAGAAGAGATATAGAACAATCACTGAAAACTATGATCAAAAATGATACATTCAGACTTGCATTCTCCGACATCCATTATTGTTATGCCCGTTCTTTCTTTCTGAAATCTCATCCACTTCCAACAGTTGAGAATATGTCCATCATCATCAATTCCCTTTGGAATGAACGCTTGAAACATGGATTGCAAGCAGAAGCAATGATAGCTTTGTTTTTCAATCGAATGGGTGAGAATGAAAAAGCAAAAGCCATGCTTCGATCACTCAAAGAACGATCAGTGCAAAATGTATACGGTTATCATTGGTCACTCAAATCCAATCTATGGACTGATGCCGATATTGAAACACATGCACTCATTCTACAGGCATTTGATGAAATAGACTCAGATAGTGAAGTTCGTTCTGGAATTTTGACATATCTCTTGAAGCAAAAGCAGACGAGAAATTGGGGTACGCCATCAGCTACATTGTCAGCCACGATGAGCTTGCTGAATAATGCGGTTTCATGCTCAAATAATTCCATTACTCTCAGCATCGATGGCAATCAAATCAAGAAAAATACGACCGCATTTCCGGGAATAATGACACATAAGATCAAAGATGCATCCATGGTCAAAAGTATTGAACTGACCACCGAAAAGAAATGTCCGGCCTGGGGCGGAGTGTATAGACATCGCATCGTTCCATTAAAAGAAGAGTTTTCCGCCGCTGAAGGTGAATTCAGCGTAAAAAGACAATTTCTGAGAAATATCCCCAAAAAAGGACTCATCCCACTCAAAGATGGCGAACAAATCACTTTAGGGGAGCGAATCATGATTCGCATCAAGATTTCAACCCCAAATACGATGAATTATGTGCAAGTACAAGATCTCTTTCCTTCTTGTTTTGATATTATGGCTAATATATCCGAATATCGTCATTATCAAAGTTTTTGGACATATATCATACCTCGAGATAAAACCATGAATTTCTTCATTGATTATCTCCCAAAGGGGATATCATACATGGATTATGAAGTGAAAGTTGAAAAGACAGGAACATTTTCCAAAGGCATGATCAAAGCATATTCCATCTATGCCCCCGAATATGGTGCTATAAATGGCGGTGGAATGATTGTCTCCAGCCCATAAAATGCCCTGAAATGCTTCGGACAAGTCGCAAAAAATCACCATTTTTGCAGTATGGATCAATCCGAGCAAACCATAGAATCCAAGCCGATTGTGGCCGATAAACCGAGTATTGCAATCCGCATTTCTCGTTTTGTCGGACAAATGATCTCCGGGCTCTTTCTCCTTCTCATTTTGGGAGTGCTTGGAGCATATGTATTTGTTCAGACAGATGTCTTCCGCGAATGGCTTAGACCCGTATTGATCGAACAGATCAATAAGCAAATCAAGGGGAAGGTACATTTCACAGATATGAGAATTGATATTTTTCGTGGAATCATCCTTCATGACATATCATTGATCGCCGCCGGTGACACCGTCTTACAGGCGGGCGATCTCTCGGTTTCCTATACTCTTGAGGCATTGCTCAATCGATCCATCAGCGTGAGTACCCTATCACTCGATCACCCTAGAATCAAAATACTCCGTTCAAAAGACGGCACCTGGAATGTGGAGCATATCCTGTTTCCCGTACCTGAAGACCCCAATAAACCTCCTTTCGATTGGCAGATTACACTTGAAAACCTTGAAATCTGCGGTGGTTCCATTCGGGTTTTTGACTCTTTGTCCACACAATCACCAAGAGTGTTCAATGCAGGTGATTTGGCTTTGCAAGATGTAAACCTCATTCTGTCAGGCAAAGCATATCCGGGTATTCATAGATATGACATTAACATTGCATCTCTTTCCGGAACAGATCTTAAAAGTGGCTTTACGCTGAATGATGCCTCACTCAATGCATTGCATCAACAGTCCGGAATCATCATAGATAGATTGAACATAATTACACCAAACACCAAGCTTCGATTATCAGGCAGAGCTGATGGACTGGATGTATTTGATTCCCTGTTCACAGAAAGATTCCCAAAAACTCCCATATCGATTGCACTTATTTCGGAACGATTTGATTCCGATGATTTACGAATATTCTTTCCTGATGTCGGAATATTTGGGGTTTATGATATCGATCTTGAGGTCGATGGAACATTTCGTGAGATCAATGTTGCCAATCTGGATATTGGTACAAGACAATCTCGTTTGAGAGTTTCAGGATTACTCAAAGATGTTGGTGATGCAAAGAAGTTCTTTTTCAATGCAGAGGCGATGGGACAAGCAAGCATTGATTACGATATGCTTTTAAAGCAAATTCCCGTTCTCGGATTGCCGCCATTGCCTTTCTTGGGCAATGTGACATTTGAATCTTTGCTCGTGAAAGGAAAACCTTCCGATTCCTTGCATATACAACTTGATGCGAATACTAAATCGGGTGCATTGAATGGATTTGCAAATCTCACTTTTCGAAATCCGGAACTCGGTTATGTGAGTGATATGCAATTCACCAATCTCAATCCCGGTGCGATCATTCAAGATGAGAGTTTGAATGGCAATGTGAACATGCATTTGAACATTGCAGGAAAAGGAACGACTTTGCCCACACTTGATGCCGCAATTCGCATTGAAGCAGGACCATCTCGATTGGGTGAATATGCCATATCTTCCATGCTATTTGATGGCCATGCATCAGAAGCAGGATTACTGATGATTGATACGGCAAATATCATTCTCAAAGAAGCAGTTCGTGGAATGGACGAATTCGAAAATGAACTACGATCAGCATTCCGATTGTCCGGAATGATTGATGCAAGACCTGCAAATCCCCTCTTCGATATTGAAGCAGAATGTGAGAACCTTTCCCCGGCCGAACTTTTTCGTACAAAAAAACTTCCGACACATTTTGATGGCTCCATCACGATGGTCATGCGCGGAATGCATTTGGACAGTTTGGAAGGCGATATGCACATGCATGCCCGACAACTCATTTTCAATGATAGAACCGTTCGTCCGCAAAATGTTGATGTGAGTATACGCAGAGAAAGTCCGAAAAGAAGACATGTCACTATACAATCGCCCATGTACTCCATTCAGGCGGACGGAGAATATACATTCATATCACTCATCACTGCAATTGATCATACAGTCAGCAGCGTAATTCTCGAAGGAGAAAAGAAATATAAGGGTATGTCAGGTCTTGATTTGAGCGATCACCCACTCATGCCGGTGATGGATTCTTCAATTCTTGATGTTAATATTCGCATCAATGCCCGCGATTTGGCTCCAGTGAATTTATTCATGGATGGAATCAATGCGACAGGCGAAGTGAAGATGAGTCTTGGGATAAAGTCAGATAAGAATGCAACGATATTTACAATTGATTCACTTCATGCTTTGAATGGTCATATTTTCGGACCCGACAATGACGGAGCCAGTTCTCCATTTTTGATGAAAGGCATCATCAAAACAGAACCCGGAAATCAGGGTCGAAGAATATTGAGTGAATTGACAGTATCCGCAATTGCTGAAGATTGGCTAACTATCAATACACTCACACTGAAAAAACCTGCATTATATTTTTCATTGAAACACACAGATTTTAATGGCACATTTTCGGGTTCCATCGGTGATGATATCTATGCTGATATTTCGACGAGTGCAATATTCACAGACACTTCATTCACATATGATGCAAATAACTGTGATATCACATATGGCAATCTAACTTGGAATAATGAAGGGACATTGAAAGGGAAATTTTCAGGAAGTGGGATATACTTTGACAATGTTAGATTCAATAGAGTCGGAGCAGAATCAATCAATGCTACAGGCATGATTTCAGAAAAGACATTCAGAAACATGAATATAGCATTGACCAATTTTCCTTTGAAAGATGTAAAGAAATTGCCATTCCTTCCTGAAGACATTCGAGAGGTACTTTCAACATTGCGTGGGAATGCTAGAACAACGATCATAACAGCAGAAGGTTCTTTCCGTAATCCACAATTCTCCTGCATTGGAGCAATAGACAGTATTTTTTACAATGATGTCGCTGTTGGTAATCAACAATTCACGCTCAATCATGTGGACTCAATGATCACAGGTTCGGTTGATGTGACAGATCTTCGTAATGCAGGTGTAAAAACTCTCACAATCGATATTGAACAGATTCCCTATAATCTTGCAATTGGTAATGCTAGTGAGCCAATGCGAAGAGATGAGCCACTCGTTGTGATTGCACAAGCGAATGGTCTCTCGATTGCAACGATAGCTCCTTTCATTCCCGGAGTCTCAGGATTAAAAGGAAAAGCAGATGCAACAATCACTCTGGGTGGTTATGCACCTGATGGCATCAATTATGGCGGAAAGGCAACCATTCGTGATATGTCTTTTGTGCTTGATGCCACCAATATTCGCTATTCCGCAGAAGGGAATATTTATCTCAAGAATGCAACTGCAAAACTTGACAGCATATTCGTACGCAATGACAAATATGATTTGCCAAATGGCGAAGCTATTATTACAGGCAATCTCAATCTATATGACATAATCTATATCAAAAACTTCGATTTGAACATTGTGTCAAAACAATTATTGGTATTGAGTGATGCTTCTGCCAGCACCATGCCTGCGATGTATGGAAAATTCACGATTGCATCGGGTCAAAATCCACTTCGATTTTATGGCACATTCAAGAAGCCATTTTTACGAGGTGATGTAAAAGTGATGCAAGCTTCGATTACGATGCCACCGGAAGAAGAACAGGTCACTGCATCGGGCGTACGATATACTGTTTTGAATTCGGAACAAAGACAATTGCTTCATTCACCTGAAAATCCGATTACAGATTTATTCAAAGCATTATCTGAATCGGGAATTTCCAAAAAGGAATCTAAAGAGATGTCCAAAGACATCGGCAATGAAGGCATTGATGAAAATGAGTTATTGCGAAGGAAAAGAGCTGGTTTCAATGATTTATTGGATTATGATTTGAATGTTCTCATGCCGGGCAAATTTCTCCTCAAAATGATTCTGGGAACATTTGAAGAAATTCGTGCGAATGTTGAGCCAACAAATAAACAAACTGCATTGCGATTTCAAAAAGAATCATTCAAACTTCCACGACTCTTTGGTGAAATCAAATTGCTGGAAGGTTCTCAGTACAAGTTCTTGAAAGTATTTGATGCATCCGGAAGTTTACTGTTTAATACTGGTGAGTTAACCAATCCGACTTTGGATTTACTTGCTATTTACAAAGGTCAAACCCGATATGATGATGTACTTGAGAATTTCCGAGTCATCATGAAAATTACTGGTACAAAAAATCTCCCTCAAGTTTCCATCACATGGGAAAGCAATGGCATTGAGGCTATCGGAGATTCGGCACAAATTAGAAATGATGCACTCATGAAATTGATTGTAGGTAGAACGCAAGCCGAATTATTTGGACGAGGTTCAGCCGGCGGAGGAATTGGTACCAGAGGCTTGGGCGATCAATTGTCCAATTCATTATCGGCAGCAGCATCACAGTTATTTTCCGGTTTGCTTGAAGGTACCGGTTTGCTTACGAATGCTACGATTAGTTTACAAGAAGGATTGTCTGATTTATCGCAAGCGCGATTGAATCTCAGCGGACAATTGTTCAGTGATGTTGCATGGAGAGCTGCAGGAACAATCGGTGATCTATCCGGCAATTATGAATTCAGCGTGGATGTTCCCGTCACGATTCTCGGAGATTATGATGCACTACGCAATTTGCTTTTGCAATTGACAAGAGCATCAGCGCCTGCGAATGCAATCTCCACGAGACAACAGAAAGAATGGGAAATGAAGATTAGTTGGCGTTATGCATTTTAATAATTGACAATCATGATTCTACTCAAAGACGTACATAAATCATTCGGTCCAAAACATGTATTGCAAGGCATCAACCTTGCCATACCAAATGGGAAAATCACTTGCATCATCGGCAAATCCGGATGCGGTAAAAGCGTATTGCTCAAACATATTGTCGGTCTGCTCACCCAAGATCAAGGTGAAGTACAGATTGATGGACATTCCGTTGCATCCATGACGCAAAAAGAATTGTTTGACATCCGTAGAAATATCGGCTATGTTTTTCAAGGTGCTGCATTATTTGACTCAATGACAGTATATGAGAATGTGATCATTGGATTATATGAGCATGGCGAACGCGATATGGATCTGCTCAATAGCGAAGCTCGTAGAGTATTATCCGCCGTTGGTTTGCTGCCTGATATTTCCGAAAGCGGCACAATGCATTTTGAAAAAGAATTTGCTTTGCTGAGTGCCAAAAAACCAAGTGATCTTTCCGGCGGAATGAAAAAGCGTGTTGGAGTTGCCAGAGCGCTTGTTGGTAGTCCATCCTATATTTTCTATGATGAGCCGACCACCGGATTGGATCCCGTCAATTCAGAGCAAATAGACAAAATGATACTTGAATTGTCGAAGAAACTATCAATCACATCTCTTGTCATCACGCATGATATGTTTTCCGTATTCAATATTGCCGATCATGTTGCAATGTTGGATAATGGAAAAGTGTGTTTTGAAGGCGATGCACATACTTTGCAGATAACAGAAGATCCCATCGTATCCGAGTTCATCAGTCGTTTTCAATCTGATGCACGGATGCAATAAACTAGAATTCACCACTTTGTTTTATAATCAATAGCTACACATGACAAAGCGTACAATCAAAAGAGAAGATGCACTTGAATATCATTCATCCGGAAGAAAAGGTAAGATAGAAGTCATACCAAGCAAATCCGTATCCACGCAATATGAACTCTCACTCGCCTATTCACCAGGTGTTGCAGAACCTTGCAAGGAAATTGCCGCAAATGAAGAAATGGTCTATGAATATACGGCCAAAGGAAATCTCGTTGGAGTGATTTCAAATGGAACCGCCGTTCTCGGACTTGGTAATATCGGCGCCGCCGCCGGAAAACCTGTATTTGAAGGCAAGGGCGTATTGTTCAAAAAATTTGCCGATATCGATGTATTCGACATCGAGATCACCACACAAGATCCTGATGAATTCATCAATACAGTTGTGAATCTCGAGCCGACATTTGGTGGTATCAATCTTGAAGACATCAAAGCACCGGAATGTTTTTATATTGAGCAGGAATTGCAAAAACGCATGCAGATTCCAATCATGCATGATGATCAACATGGTACCGCAATCATTAGTGGTGCAGCATTGCTCAATGCACTAGATATTCAAAACAAGAAAATCGATGAAGTGATTGTCGCTGTGAGCGGTGCCGGTGCAAGCGCGATTGCATGTTGCAGAATGTATGAAAAATTGGGCGTGAAGAAAGAGAATATCTTTCTCTGTGATCGCAAAGGACTCATCTTCCCTGGAAGAGATGCAGACATGACAGAAACCAAAGCTGAATTTGCCAATGGAACGGGTCCGGCTGATTTGGCAGATCTCATGAAAAAGGCCGATGTCTTTTTGGGCTTGAGCTCAGCCGGTCTTGTCAGCAAAGAGATGATTGCTTCCATGCCTGCAAATCCGATAGTATTCGCACTTGCAAATCCTGATCCTGAAATTTCATACGAAGACGCATATTCAGTGCGTACTGACATCATCATGGCAACAGGCAGAAGCGATTATCCAAATCAAGTGAATAATGTTCTTGGCTTTCCTTTCATCTTCAGAGGCGCATTGGATGTTCGTGCAAAAGCAATCAATGATGAAATGAAAATTGCAGCTGTATATGCCCTTTCCGAATTAGCAAAAGAACCCGTTCCCGATTATGTGGTCCGCGCTTATGGCGGAGATCCTATTGTCTATGGTAAAGAATATATCATTCCAAAACCACTCGACAATCGCGTTCTACTTTATGTTTCACCCGCCGTTGCAAAAGCCGCCATTGAGAGTGGTGCCGCGCGTTTAACCACGCTTGATATCGATCAATATCGTGTGCAACTCGAATCGCAACAAACAAAAGTTCGCAGATTCATCGCAGGTGTGATCAATGGTTTGCAAAAAGCCAAAAGCAAACAACGCATTATCTTTACCGAAGGTGATGATATCAAGGTATTGCGTGCCGCAGAGATCATTGTACAACTTGGCATTGCCAATCCAATACTCATTGGAGAAATTGCAAAGATTCATGGAATGGCGGATGAGCTCGGCATTGAACTCAATGGGATTGAACTCATTGATGTTTCGAATCTTCAACATTTGGAAGAATTTGCCTCATTGCTCACAATGAAAAGACAAAGAAAAGGCATGACGATGACGCAGGCCAATCGCATTGTGCGTCGTCGCATTGAATATGCCGCCATGATGCTCGAAACAGGCAGAGCAGATGGTCTTATTTCAGGCGTGAAATTAAACTATGGAGATTCCATCAAGGCAGTACTTGAAATCATTGGTACGGATCCACGATATTCAAGAGTGGCTGGCATACAAGCAGTCATCAATAAAAAGGGTGATACATATTTCTTTGCGGATGCAACAATCAATATCAATCCGAATGCAGAAGAATTGGCTGATATTGCAATCATGACCGCAGAGTCCGCAAAACGATTTGACATGACACCAAAAGTTGCAATGCTATCATTCAGTGATTTTGGTTCATCAAGCGATGCATCCGCAATCAAGATGCGCGATGCTTCGCGTATTGCAAGAGAACGCCATCCGGAACTTATCGTTGATGGAGAAATGCAAGGTGATACTGCCATCGGCGGAGAAAAAGCCGCGGATAATTTTGCATTCAGTTCCATTCAAGGCGATGCCAATGTGCTTGTCTTCCCCGATCTCAATGCCGCGAATATTTGCTATAAACTCATGTCGAAAATGGGTGAAGCAGAAGTCATCGGACCAATCCTTGTCGGCATGAATAAACCCGTTCACATTCTCGACAGAAGTGCAGATGTGAATGATGTCGTAAGCATGACCGCCATTTGCGCCGATGAAGCATTGGCAAAAGTGAGAGGACGATAATTCATGTCAAGAAGAATGATTCAAAGAATCCTGGAGCAATGTCTATACTTGATATTGCTCCTGATCATTCTTCAGGGTTGTGCAAATCCATTGCCACCTTCAGGCGGACCCCGTGATATGGAGCCACCGAGCATCGTGCGGACGATCCCCACCGATAAAACTATGATGTTCAGCGAGAATACTATTCTTATTGAATTCAGTGAATATGTCGATAGAGCCAAAGCTCTTCAAAGCATCATGATCACGCCTGCAGTGAAATATGAAGCATCATGGAGTGGGAAAGAATTGGAACTTGCAATTATTGAACCCTTGCAAAAGAATATCACATATGCATTGTCAATCGGTATAGACTATGCCGACTTTGCAGGCAATAAACCGAGTCAATCCCATACGATCATTTTTTCGACGGGAAATTCCCTGGATTCAGGAATGATTCAAGGGAATGTATTCGGACAATCTGCCGGAGCATATGTCTTTTTACTGTCGGCGAAGGATACAATCTCATTTGATCCATGTAAGCAATCAACCACATATAAAACACAGATTGGAGCGAGCGGACAATTCTCTTTTAATGCTTTGAGCATGGGAACATATCGTATCTATGCATTGCAGGACATGTTCAAAGATGGACTCTATGATATTGGAACAGATGGATTTGCAATGGCATCAAGAGATGTCAACATTCCCTCTGAATCTCAATCGATTACAATGAAATTGAGTGCTCCCGAAGATACACTTTCTCCAATGCTCTCAATGGCAATGCAAACTGATAAGGGAATGATTGAAGTTCGATGTACCGAACCCATACTCCCTGAATCAATCAATGCCAAAGGTTTCGATTTGAGAGATGAAGCAGGTAATGCGATTATGATTCTTTCTGCATATGGTCATTATCAGAAATCACAAATAATTGTGATTGAACATCCAATTGATCAATTGCCAAAGAGGATTTCGCTTAATCGTGAATATGCTTCGAAGGACAGTGCCGGAAACTTGCTAATTGATACTCTTTCACAAAGAGAAATACTATCAAGAGAAGATAAGTCACCAAAACCTAACATTCACTCGTTGTCGGTTAAAGATAGTGGTATGATAGTACTAAATCCAATGATTGAACTGATACTCACCCATTCCATAGATATTGAGCAATTGACCAAAAGCATCAAGATGCAATATGGAACAATCGACATACCATTGAATGTAAGTGCAAAATCCAATAATCATATCATGATCCAGCCCAAAGCAAAGCTCACTTCCAATGCATGGTATGCAATCACGATAGATCTAAATGGAATGAATGACAAAAGAGGAATATCATTTCAGGATACAATTATTTCTTTTCACCTGAAGACAATGGATGATAAATTGTATGGCGCAATCAAAGGAGAATTGCTTGACGCAAGTGGGAGTGGACCATATATCATCATCATCAAGAATGAGAAAGGTCAAGAGTTCAGACATCGGATTGAAAAACAAGGCATCTATTCAATGGCAGATATTCCTGTCGGTACTTATTCCATAGATGCATTCGAAGACAAGAATAATGATGGAAAGCATGATCTTGGATCAATCAAACCATTTCGGTTTTCAGAGAGAATCACACAAAGGAAAGAGACAATAACCGTGCGTCCTCGTTGGACCATGGATGGCATAAACATACAATTCCGGGAACCATGAGAACATATTTTTTCATCCTTTCAATTATCATGTCTCCCCTTTTGTTTGGAGACACTCTAACTATCAATCAAGCAATATCAATTGCACTTGATAAATCTTATGCAATTCGGATTGCGAAGAATGATGCAGAAATCGCAAAAGTCAATACAAATTATGCATCAGCGGGCATGCTTCCTTCCATAACCGCATCACTTGGTCAAACCGGCGGAGTGAATACCATCAATCAATCACTTCTCAGTGGACAAGAAATCATTCGCGAGTCAGCGGGTAATTCCGGCACAAATGCAGGGATTGCACTGAATTGGACATTATTCGATGGATTCGGAATGTTCGCTTCATATGAGCGCTTACAAACACTCAAAGACATCGGTGAACTCCGCCTTCGCGCTTCCATGCAACAATCCATAGGCAATGTGATTAGAGCATATTGCTCCATGGTCAGAAATCAAGCATTGATAAAAGCCGCATTGGAAAGAGTGAATCTTTCAAAAGAAGGACTTCGCCTCGCTTCACTTCGATATTCCGTGGGACGATCTGGAGAACAAGAACAATTGCAAGCAACAGTTGAAATGCATGCTGATAGTGTAGCTCTTATGCGCCTCAAAGAACAATACAGACAGGCCAGATTGCAACTCAACAATGCAATGGGCGGACATCAAGACACGCTATATGCGGTGAGCGAAGAATTCCCCAAATTCGACATCAATGATGAAGTCATGAAATCGGAAAATATTCAATGGAATAATCCTGAACTACTAGCAGTAAAAGCGGGCACTATTGCAGCAGATGCAATGCTCCGCCAGATGGAAGCAAGGGCATATCCAACTTTGTCATTGAATTCGGAATACAATTTCAATCAAGCAAGCAATGATGGATCATTCATTCTATCGAGTAGCGTTAGAGGAGCAAGTTTCGCATTGACAGCCCAATATTCATTACTTGATGGGTTCAGACTAGGCCAACAAATCGAATCGGCGACAATAGAAAAGAAGAATACCGAATTGCAAACTGAGCAAGTACTCGATAATTTGCAATCATCACATGCAATAGCAAAAGGATCTTATCTTACAAGTAATGC